>DGDU01000023.1 GCA_002385605.1 Christensenella sp. UBA3944 | reverse complement strand
TTTTTATAATCGTATTGTTTTTCTATTATCCCGTAGTTTCCAAAAACGACTTTACCATTCTCTCCAGTTCTTCGTCGCATATAAAGTCGCTTCCCTCGGGCGGTGCTTCCTCGACTGCCTCATTAAACGGAGTGTCGTCGGAGAGGCGGAGGCTTAAGCGGGCGGTTTCCCTGTAATAATCCTCCTGCGGGCCGTTGTCGAAGGGGATATCCCTCTCGATTATATCCTTTAGCTCCTTTGCGCATTGCCTAAGGTATTTCTCGGTTTTTATTACTTGCTCGCCCAGGCTTTCGGCTTTTTCGAGGCTTTGTATCGCTCCCGTCCACTTGGCGCGGTAGTTCTCCAGTCGCTCCCTTTCCAAGGCGTATCTTATCTTTGCTTCCTGTTCGAGCTCCTTTGCCTTGTTTTGGGCAAAACTCAAGGCGTTGGTAATCTCGGCTTCCCTCGCCCTGTATTTGGCAAGCTCGAGGGAAAGGTTGAGCGTTTCGCGCTTTAACTCCTCTATTCGCTCGGCAAGGATTTTCTCGAGCGGGGCTTCCTCTTTTTTATTCTTTTTCTTACCGCAAAAAAAACGCTTTGCCATACCCGGATTATACCCCGATTTAGGCAAAGCAATACTTACGCTTTTGTCGAAATCTGTCTATTTTTCCGCCGCTATTTGGCGTCGTTGAGGAGCTGCTGCTTGAGGTTGTATAGCCCTTCCGAAAGGTCCACCTTGTAACTATGGGGGTTTACCAGGCGCTTGTATTCTTCCCAGAACTCGTTTTTGGATTTGTTGGCGTACCGGACTATTTCGGTTAGGTCGGGAATGTCGTAAACCTGCCTGCCGTCCTCGAATACTTTTACCATAAGATCCTTAATCGCGTACTTGGTGAAGGTCTTTTTCTTCCAGGTTTCGAGGGGGTGGAATATCGTGAGGGGCTCGGATGTGTCGAACCTTTCTTCCCTTAGCGCGATCAGGTCCGCAGCCGCCATTCCGTCGGCCCCGTATATCCTGTATGTCGTTTTGAAGCCGGGATTGGTAATCTTCTCGGGGGTATCCGAAACCTTCATTTTGGGCACCATAACCCCGTTTTCCTCGAGAGCGGCTAGCTTGTAAACGCCGCCCAGGGAAGGCTGGGGATATGAGGTTATGAGTTTGGTGCCTATACCCCAGACATCTATCTTCGCTTCCTGCATCCTTAGCGCCGCGATTATATATTCGTCTATGTCGCCGCTCGCGAAAATCTTTACATCCTCGTGCCCCGCCTCGTCCAGCATCCTTCGCGCCTGCTTGCTTAAATAGGCAAGGTCGCCGCTGTCCAGCCTTATGCCCAAAGGCTTTTTGCCCTTTGCCTTGAGCTCGTTAAAGACGGTTATTGCGTTGGGTACGCCGCTTCTTAGCGTGTCATAGGTGTCCACCAAAAGGATACAGTTGTCGGGGTAGATTTCGGCGTACTTGCGGAAGGCCTCTATCTCGGAGGGAAAGCTCATAACCCAGCTGTGGGCGTGGGTACCGCTTACCTTTATGCCGAACATCTGACCGGCGTACACATTTGATGTCGATTTGCAGCCCCCTATTATGCTTGCCCTTGTGCCGTAAATGCCGGCGTCGGGGCCTTGCGCCCTGCGTAATCCGAACTCGGCTACCGCGCCGTCGGTTTCCTGCGTTATGCGCATGGACTTTGTGGCTATTAGGGTCTGATGGTTGATGATATTAAGAAGCGCCGTTTCTATGAGCTGCGCCTCGAAAAGCTTGGCGCGAACGGTTACAATGGGCTCGTGGGGGAAGATGATTTCGCCCTCGCGGACGGCATATATATCGCCCGTAAACCTGAAATTTTTAATTCTTCTGAAAAAATCCTCTCCGAAAACATTCAGTGACCTTAGATAAGCTATATCGTCGTCGCTGAAGTGGAGATTGTTAATAAGCTCGACGGCCTGCTCTAGCCCCGCCGCCACGGCAAAGTCCAAGGTGGGAGCCGGACGGTAGAACAAGTCGAAAATGGCGATTCTGTCCGCCATGCCGCTTTCTAAATAAGCGTTCATCATGGACAGCTCGTAAAAATCCGTGAGCATTGTAAGGTTTCTCATTTTTCACCCGTGCTTTATCTTATAGTTTTTGCCAAAGCTATATTATCTTGCAGGTACCCGAGCTTCTTATGCCTACCGCAAAGACATTTTCTTTGCCGAAAACGGCGGACATATAAGCGGCGAATTCTTCTTTTTTGGCGGAGTCTACAAATGTAAGGATTGTGCCCGCGAAGCCGCCGCCGTGCACCCTGTACGCCTTTACGCCGTCGAACTTCTGGCACATAGCGAGGGCCAGGGGTATGGGCTGCGAGGTTTCGCCCTCGGGGTAGCAGTTCTGGAGCTTTTTATAAGACGAATCGCCCGATTGCGTAATGAGAGCCATCGCCTTGTCGAAATCGTGGGTGTCTATCGCCTTTGCCAGGGCGTCCACCCTGCCGTTTTCCTCAAAAAAGTGCATGGCGCGAAGTATCGCCCTGTCGCTTACCGACTCGCGAAGCGAAGAAATCTGAGAATAAAAGCTCCGCTCGTCTGCAAAGCGCAGCTTCTTTTGCCCGAGAAGCCCCGCAACCGCTTCCATTTCGTACCTTATCGCGGCGTATTGGGGGGTAAGGTCGCAATGGTCGCCGCCGCAGTTTACAACGACGACGGAGAGCCCCTTGAAGTCCCAATCGGGGTTATACACTTCGGGGGCGGATGTGTCTTTGAAATCTATATAGCTTATGCCGCCCAACGCTATCGCCGCCTGGTCCATAAGGCCCGAGGGCTTGCCGAAGTATACATTTTCGGCGTATTGCGAAATTATTGCTTTTTGTACGGCGGGGACGCTTCCGCTATTATAAAGCGCATTGAAAATTTCCGAAACGAGAACCTCGAAGGAAGCCGACGAACTCATACCCGCACCCTTAAAGACCTGTGAGGATGTTGTTGCGGCGAAACCGCCCGTCTTGTAGCCCCTGTCGGCAAAGCCTTTGGCCACGCCCCTCACTAAAGCGTGCGAGGTGCCTTCCTCTTTGGGGTTGACGGTTAAATCCGAAATATCGACTTCGACAGCGGGATAACCCACGCTTTTTACAACTACTTTGCTACCTTCTAGCGGGGTTACCACGGCTATGGTGTCGGCTGTTACCGCCGCCGCTATTACCTTTCCGTTATTGTGGTCTGTGTGGTTTCCGCACACCTCGATTCGCCCCGGTGAACTGAATAAAAAGTAGTTGTCGCCCCATTCTTCACAATGCTTTTCGATGAGGGGGGCAAACCTTTCGGCCGCCGTTTGGGCGTCGTATCCCAGCTTTTCCGTTACCGCTTTGACAAAATTATCGTTGCGCAACAAAAAATTTTTGCGTTGTTCTATTGCCAAAATATTCCCTCACATTGTATAATTGTATGGATTCGATTATATCATATTAGCATAGGGATTGCAATTATTTGCCAAAATAATACCCATAGCATTATGTCAATAAAAAAGTCATCCGACATCACTAAATTCTAATCGGAGTTTATTTTTTGTATGCCTAGTAAAAAGTTCAGTATTGCCACAGCTATCGCAAACTTGTGCGCTTACGCTTCCGTTCACTTTAGCGCCGACCGCTACGACTTGATTTACGCCCGCAACCAGCTGTTATCGATGTTCGGCCAGGGCGAGCCGTCGGAACCCGACAAAGAGCTTCCGGACTTCCAAACGGGCATTATCGACCCCATTGTCAATTACGCTATCGAAAACGGTATGTGCCTGCCCGAAGAAGCCCTGCTTTTTGAAACAAAGATAATCGGCATGGTTATGCCTTCGCCGAGTTCGGTTATCCACAGGTTCGACACCATAGCCGCGAACGAAGGCATAAAGAGCGCCACCGACTATCTCAACGGGCTTTCGGTAAAAAGCAATTATATCAGGATGCCCGACATAAGCAAAAACATCAAATGGACGGCTCCGGGGCCAAAAGGCGACCTTACAATTACAATAAACCTCGCCAAGCCCGAAAAGGATAACAAACAGCTTCTTTTAGAAAGCAAACTTCCCCAGACAAGTTACCCAAAATGCAAACTCTGCGTAGAAAATGTAGGCTACCCCGGCGCGCTCAACTACCCGCCCCGCCAGACTTTAAGGGTTATACCCGTGTACCTTAACGACGAGCCGTGGTACTTCCAATTCTCGCCCTATGTATATTTCGATAACCATTGCATAGCCCTCTCGGAGGAGCACCGCCCCATGGCGATAACCCCCGCTACCTTTACTAGGCTGCTGGATTTTGTAGATTTATTCCCCCACTATTTTATAGGCAGCAACTCCGACCTGCCCATCGTCGGCGGCTCGATACTCGCCCACGACCATTTCCAGGGCGGCAGCAAAGTGCTTCCAATGCTCACAAGGCCCGCCAAAAAGGTTTTCCGCTCGGAGGCCTTCCCCGAAGTCACCATAACAATTCACGATTGGTACAACAGCGTTATAAGCCTTACCTCGCATAACCGCAAAGAGCTCGAAAAGATTGCCGCATACATCCTTCACAACTGGCGCAATTACAGCGACGAGTCCATAGGCATTTTCGCAAAAACTTCCGAGCAGCACAACACAATAACCCCCATTGCCGAATACGGCGAGGCTGGCTACACCCTGCACCTTATACTTCGAAATAACCGCACCGACGAAACCCACCCCCACGGCATATTCCACCCCACAGAGGATATGCACAACATCAAAAAGGAAGGCATCGGCCTTATCGAGGCCATGGGTATATTCATACTGCCCGGAAGGCTTCTTGACGAAAGCCGCGGCGTGGTAGAAATCCTTACGGGAAGGGCTCCCCTCAACTTTGCCGCCTTGAGCGACGAAACCAACCCCCTGTCGAAGCACCTTTCGATGATAGCCCAGCTTGCCAACGATTACGGCACCAACCTAAGCGACGAGGAAGCCGACAGAGCCGTTGTTAATTACATTAACAACACCTGTATAAAAATCCTTGAATGCACCGCCGTGTTCAAAGACACGCCCGAGGGCAACAAGGCGTTTGATGTATACCTTAAGAAGATGAACTTCAAACAAGTTTAGCGACAAGAAGATTAAAAGGCCCCGCGATTTGCGAGGCCTTTGTTTAATTAAAGTTCTTATTTGATTTTATATTGTTTTTCTGTCCGAAAGCGCCCTCATCAGCGTAATTTCGTCGGCGTATTCTATTTCACTGCCCATCGGTATGCCGTGGGCGAGGCGGGTAACCTTTATGCCCAAAGGCTTAAGGATTTGCGAAAGGTAAACAGCTGTCATTTCTCCGCTGACATCGGGGTCTAAAGCGATTATGACTTCCTGTACGCCGTCCAGCCTTGTGAGAAGCTCTTTAATGCGAAGGTTTTCGGCTGTTATGCCCTTTTGAAAGTCTAAAGAGCCGCCCAGCACATGGTAAAGCCCGTTGTAGCCGCCCATTTTCTCGAAGGCAAGGATATCGCGGGGCTCTTTTACCACGCAGATAACCGATTTGTCGGCGGTCCGGCAATGCTCGCAAACCTCGGTATCGGTATAATTGCCGCACTCTTTGCAGAAGTGTATAACCGCCTTGGCGGTTAAAACGGCGTTGGCGAACTCTTCCGCCTCGGCGTCGGCCATGTCAAGTATGGCGTAGGCGTAGCGTGTCGCCGATTTTTGCCCCACGGCGGGGAGCCTGCGGAAGGCGGCTATAAGCCGCGATAAAGCCTCGGATTGCATTTGTTACATCAGGCCTCCCATAACATTGGCGTAGGGGCCGAGAACCCTCTTTTGCTCTTCCTCCACAAGCTTGGCGGCCTCGTTGAAGCCCGCCACAAGCATATCTTCGAGCATTTCGACATCGTCGGGGTCTACCGCTTCGGGCTTAATTTTTACCGATACAAGCTTGCGGTCGCAGGTCATAACTATTTCGACCATGCCGCCGCCGGCGGTCGCCACGACTTCGGTTTCGGCAAGCTCTTCCTGCGCCTTAAGCATATCCTGCTGCATCTTTTGTGCCTGACGCATCAGCTGCTGCATATTGTTTCCGCCAAAACCTCCGAATCTGTTCATATCTCTCTCCTTTTTGTTACTCCAATATATTATTTACATTCGGGCATTGTTACTGCCCCGTTTTGTCTATGAGTTTGGTCCCGAACAGGTCTTTTATTGCCTTTTTGCTTTCCCTTTGCGAGCGGGCCTTGGTTATCTTCTGGATTATCTCGACGCCGTAATCCTCGCCCATCGTCTTTTTGATAAGCCCGTCTAAAAGCTTGTCGTTTTGGTTTCTTGTGAGTATAGACCAGCCGGCGTTGTCGGGCACATTTATTATAAGCTTTTTATCTTTAAGGATGTAGTCCTCCTGCATGGCGAGCGACCTGTAAAGCATGACAAAGCCCTCTTCCCTTACCGCTGTGAGAAGCCCGCTCATGGCGGCTTTGGAAAGGCTGTCTAATTCGGGCGCTTCTTCTTCGGGGGCGTCCTCGAAAATGGGGGCTTCCTCGACTTTTACGGCGACGGATTCGAGCACCTCGGCTATGCTTTGAGCGGGAGGCTCGGGTACTTTGCTTTGGCTTGGCGCACTTGAAGCCGCCGACGGGGAAGCGGCAGGCGCTACCTTTATACCGTTTTGCTCAAGCTCTTTTATGCGGTTTTCTAAAGCCCTTACCCTGCTGATTAGCGCTTCGATGTTTGGCTCGGTCTGCATTTCAGCTGCCTTTATGAGGCATGCGTCCAGAACAATCTGCTGCTGTGTGCTGTAACGCACAAGGTTTTCGGCCGAGGAGATGATATCCATAACACGGCCAAGCCTGTAATTATCGAACCTTTCGGCGAGTCCCTTGAGCTGCCTGTATTGCTCTTCGTTGTACGCCGCGCGGTAGGCGGGCACATTCTTTATTGCCACGAGGTCGCGGAAAAAAGCGCCTAAGTCCCTGTTGAAGGTCGTAATGCCCTTGCCCCTCGAATATACTTTGTTAGTCGCCGAAAGCACGGCTCCCGTATTGCCCGTAAGCACACCCTCTGCAATTTCGTACAGCGTACTGAAGTCGGACGCCCCCAAAACTTCCAAAACGGCGTCTGCCGTAAGCTTTTTGGGCGAGAAAGACATACACATATCGGCGATGGAAAGTGTGTCGCGCACGCTTCCCTCGCCGTGCGAGGCTAAAATCTCCAAAGCCTCGGGCTCGTATTCGTATTTGAGTTCGGAGAATATACCCGCGAGCAAAGCGGCAAGCTTTTCTTTGGGGACAAGCCTGAAGTCGAACCTTAAGCAGCGGCTTAATATAGTCTCCGGGAGTTTGTGGACTTCGGTGGTCGCGAGAATAAATATTACATGCTTAGGGGGCTCTTCCAGCGTTTTGAGCAGGGCGTTGAAAGCCGAGCCCGAAAGCATGTGAACCTCGTCTATGATATATACCTTATATTTTACCTCGGCGGGCGGGTACTGCACATTTTCGCGAAGCTCGCGGATTTCCTCGACTCTGTTGTTGCTTGCGGCGTCCATCTCGATGACATCCATGCAATTTGGCGACGCCAAAGCCTTGCAGTTTGCGCACACCCCGCAGGGCGAACCGTCCTTAGGGTCTAGGCAGTTTACCGCTTTCGCGAAAATTTTGGCCGTGCTGGTCTTGCCCGTTCCCCTTGTGCCGGTGAACAGGTAGGCGTGGCTTACGGCGCCCGATTTTATCTGGTTAACAAGCGTCGTTACGATATGGTCCTGACCGATAACCTTGTCCCAAGACGAGGGACGAAAACGCCTGTACAAAGAAACATGCGTCATAGTGAAAATATTATAGCATATCCAAGGAGTTTATACAATAAGTATCGCTTGCTTGCTCGGGCGAATAAATAAGCGTTGCGCCAAAAATTTTTGTGTATAAATGTCAGAATAGGGCAAATAATAGCTTTGAGGTGATTTTATGATAGCTCCTATAACTTTAGGCGTCATTGGAATACTTTTGCTTGTAGGGTTAGGAAGAAACACCCTCAAAGACTTCCACATGAACGCGATATTCTTTGTACTGATGCTAGCGGCCGTAATCGGCTTGAACTTTATCCCCACCCTTTATATCGGCGCTTTCAGCTTCCGCATCGGCTCGCTGATACTGTACTTGTTTGCCTTCGCCATGTTCTGGTTCTTCGGAAGGTTTACAAGCCAGATAACGGCCTTCGGTATAGCGCTGATTCTGGGCGGGCTTGCGTTTGCCGCCACAAGGCTTGCGATGCTCGCGGGCAACGACTTTTTCGCGACATCCAACTGGGTATACGCCATAATTATAGGCACCCTTGCCTTCATACTAACGCAGAACGGCAAGTTCAGCTTTGTGGTATCGGCAATAGCGATGATGCTGTTTAACGGCCTTGTCCAGATAGGCTCGGGCGCGTACAACCTGCACTTCGGGTTCGACTGGACGGTTATCGCCATACTGACGGCGGTAGTCATGTTCGAGGTACTCTCGAGAGCGGTGAGAAGGCCCTCGAGGCTGGCGTACTACTTCGAAACCAGCAGGCTGGAAGAAAGAGACTAACCGTTTGAGGCGAAATTATTTTGCTGCGAAGCGCCTCCGGTAAGGGAGGCGCTTCGCTGATGTAAAAT
This sequence comes from Christensenella sp. UBA3944, assembly GCA_002385605.1. Lineage (GTDB taxonomy): Bacteria > Bacillota > Clostridia > Christensenellales > DTU072 > Firm-09. The sequence continues at coordinate 48,308 of DGDU01000023.1, read as the reverse complement.
ACCAACATATTAAAAGGGCCGCGGTTTGCTTCCGCGGCCCGTTGTTTTATTTCTTGTCGCCTTCGGGCTCGAAGGTATTCGTTATAGCCTCTATAAGCGCGCCCGCTGCGGGCCTTTTTAGCCTTTCCGCCATCTCTTGGGTTACGCTCTTATATGTTTTCTCGAAGCCCGGGGTGCGGAGGTAATCGTCTATAAAGGTTACCATACCGCCTTTGGCGGTGGCGTCGATTACCAGCCCTTTTAAGCCTTTAATGCTTCTTTCCTCAAGTTTGTCCGAGGGCGGGATTACCACGCAAAGAAGCTTCTTATGTAGCGCCACCAAAATGTTTTGGCTTACGGGGCGGGTTATTAACAGATCCGCCGCCGAATACAGCATATTGAGGTCGTACCCCTCGTTAAAGGCTTTAAGCCTCAATGAGGAGGCGAACTCGAACAGCTTGCGGTTTGTGCCGCAGTAAACAAGCACATTCGCCCTCTTTGAAAACTCGGTTAACTCGATTAGAGCGGTCTTGTCGGATGGGGTTAGCTTATCGCCGCCCCTGAACAATAACACGGGCTTTTGGGCATCCAGATTAAGCGTTTTGGCTGCCTCGTCTTTAGGAATCGCGTTATCGAATTCGGCAGGCACGGGGATATTGGTGACGGCAATCTGCCTTTCCTTTACGCCGTAATTGGCAAGCGTTGTAAGGATTGCCATATTCTCGACAAAGAACTTGTCTATGTTGTGATTTATAATCCCGCAATGTATGCCGAAGTCTTTAACCAGCATAAACACTTTTACATCGGGAGCAAACTTTGCCCTTACCGCTAAAGCCTCTTTGGCGAGCGCGCCGCTCATAAGGACAACGGCCTTAGGCTCGTAACGCCTGAACACATTGCGCATTTTTACGAAAGACACGCTTCTGTCGGTATAGGTTATATCCGAGGAGGGTATCCTGTCTATCCCCCTGTCGGGCCCGCCTTCCAGGATTTTTTTTGCCGTTTTAATTACTATGCCGTCGGGGTTAAGAAGCAAATCTTTGGCTATCTGAAGCCCCGTGCTAACAAACTCGTTTTCGCCAATAATGATGCAGAGGGCGTCTTTGATGTGAGAAAGCCTCTCTTTGATAGCCCTCGCGAATACCTCGGTAGATTCGTTTGCGAATACCAAAACGGTCTGTTTGTTTTTCATAGCAACCTCTTAATGCTCAAAAATGATTGGCAGAATTACGGGGTGCTTCTTGAGTTTTTTGTCCAGCTCTTTGGCGACGCTCTTACGGATAAGCGAGCGGATTTCGGCGCCCGCCATTTCCCTGAAGTCGCCCGCCGAGAAGGAAAGCATAATTTTGTTCTTTATCTTTTCCTCTATATCCTTCGACACGGTAATGCCTCTTGTTTCGAAGTACGGTTCGCCGTCGAGGTTGCCCGAAGCGCTTATGTTGAGAATGACGATGACAAAGCCGTCTTCGCTTAGCGTCTTTCGGTCGCGAAGTATCATATCGCTGCTTTCAACAAAGCTTCCGTCCAGCATTATGCAGCTTATGTTAAGCTTCTCCTCTTTCCTCAGTCCGCCTTTGGATACCTCTATGACATCGCCGATTTCGGGTATGAGCATATTGTCGCGGGGTACGCCCAGCGTTTCGGCAAGGTCTACATGTTGCTTAAGGTGGCGGTACTCGCCGTGCACGGGTATAAAGTAGCGGGGCTTTACCAAAGAAATCATCGTCTTTAACTCTTCGCGGCAGGCGTGCCCCGAAACATGTACCTCGCTTAAGTCCTTATAAATGACATCGGCGCCCTTTTTGCAGAGGTTGTTAATGACATTATATATCATTTTTTCGTTGCCGGGTATGGGGCTGGACGAAAACACAACGCAGTCGGTGTCGCTGATGGTTATTTTCTTAAGCTCGTCTTTGCTCATGCGGGTGAGGGCGGATTCGGGCTCGCCCTGAGTACCCGTCGAGATTATGCAAATCTTGTCGTACGGCACCGAGTTGATCCGGGCAAGGTCGACAATCATATCCTTGGGGTAATGGAGTTCTTTCAGCTTGTGGGCGATTTCGGCGATGTTTATCATCGAACGCCCGCTGAATGCTATACGCCTGTTGTATTTTATGCAGCAGTTTATTATTTGCTGCACCCTGTGGATGTTTGTAGAGAAGGTCGCGACGATTATCCTTTTGTGGATATTCTGGTAGAATATGTCGTCCAGCTTCTGCCCCACGCTCCGCTCGGACATACTGTAGCCCTGGCGTTCGACATTGGTGGAGTCCTGAAGCATAAGAAGGACGCCCTCTTTGCCTATCTCGGCTATGCGGGCAAGGTCTATCGCCCTGCCGTCTACGGGGGTGTAGTCTATTTTGTAGTCGCCCGTGAAGAATATCACGCCCTTGGGGGTGGTGATGGAAATGGCGTACGCGCCCGCTATTGAGTGAGTTACCCTTACGAACTCGGCGCGGAAGCAGCCGATATCGAATACTTTGTTGTTGTCGTCTACGGTGTGGGTTTTTACCTCTTTTACCTTGTGCTCCCTTAGCTTATGCTGCAGAAGGGCAATCGAAAAAGCCGAGCCGTACACCGGTGCCTGAATGTCCTGCAGGACATAAGGCAGCGCGCCGATATGGTCTTCGTGCCCGTGGGTTATAAGGATACCCCTTATTTTGCTTTGATTCTGGACAAGGTAGGAATAATCCGGTATGACATAATCTATGCCGGGCATCTCGTCGATGTTTGGGAAGGAAAGCCCGCTGTCTACCACTATAATGTTGTTGTTGTATTCTATGGCGGTCATGTTTTTGCCTATTTCGCCTACGCCGCCAAGGAAAATGATTTTAAGTTTTTTTGCCAAAAAAAGTACCTCTTTGTATGATGTTTATTCAAAAATGATTTGTCAGGAACGATTATGCTTTGCCCGAATATATTTTATACTTTACCCCTCATTCCTGACTCTTCATTCCTGACTTATATTTAGTATATACCATATTTTACCTTTACACAAACGAATTTTCCTTTTTGTGCCGTATCGGCGGTTATTCGAGGGTTTTTGAGGCGATTTTGAGGCGGCGGGAAGCGGAAAATTTTGTAATATTTAAGGTTTTCTTTCTCAAACTAACCTTACGAAGAGGTGATATGAAAGCAATAATCATGGCGGGAGGCAAGGGACTCCGCCTGCGCCCCCTGACAGACAATATCCCCAAGCCCATGGTGAAAATTATAGATAAGCCCGTACTGCAGCACATCATAGAACTTTGCCGCGCCCACAATATAACCGATATAGGCATTACCTTAGGTTACAAAAGCGACTGCATAACCGACTATTTCGGAAACGGCGACTGGCTGGGGGTAAAAATTACTTACTTTTTCGAGGACCAGCCCTTGGGCACGGCGGGCGGCGTAAAAAATGCCAAAGACTTTGTTTCGGACGATTTTATCGTGCTTTCGGGCGACGCCTATACAACTATTGATTTATCGAAGGCTATAGACTTCCACTTCGCCAAAAACTCCTCGTTTACACTTATAGCCACGCCTCATAAAAACCCCGAAGGGCTAGGCATTCTCGAAACCGACCACGACGGAAAGATTACGGCCTTTATCGAAAAGCCCGAAAACCCCCGCCCCTCACTAATTAACTGCGGGATATACATTATGAAGAAGGCAATCCTCGATATGATACCCGAAGGTCCGTATGACTTCGGCAAGCAGCTTATCCCACGCCTTGTGGGCAAAGCTTATGCCTTTGTGACTTACGATTACTGGTCGGATATAGGCACCCTGCCCTCTTATTATTACACAAATTACCTAATTTCGCTGGGCAGCGGAGCCGCCGCCGGCATCCTGTAAAACCCGTTCCGCCCGATAAAAAATACAAGTTAGCACGGCAAATTATAGTGAATTACCCATAATTTTTTTCACATTTGCCGTGTTTTATTTTGACGAACCAAAAATAAAGAGTATAATAAGTTTAACACACTCGAAAGGAGAAATTATGAAGGTATATAATTTTGCCCCCGGGCCCGCTACATTGCCCGAGGAAGTAAAACTTGAGGCTCAGCGCGACTTCGTCAACTACAACAACAGCGGGATGTCCGTCACCGAAATGAGCCATCGCTCCAAGGTTTACGAGGAGATACATAACGAGGCTCAATCTCTGCTCGCCGAGCTTATGGGCATAAGCGACGATTACAAGATTCTTCTTTTGCAGGGCGGGGCAAGCATGCAGTTCGGGGCAGTACCCCTCAACCTTCTCTCCAAGGGCAAGGCCGACTATATCGTAACCGGAAACTTCGCGTCCAAGGCCGCCAAAGAGGCGCAAAAGTACGGCGATATCGCTGTCGTGGCGTCCTCCAAAGACAAAAACCACACCTACATCCCCGATGTAGACAGCGTAGCGTTCCGCGAAGGCACCGACTATGTACACCTAACTTCCAACAACACCGTTTACGGCACACGCTATATTAAGTACCCCAAAACCGAGGCACCGCTTGTGTCGGATATGTCCAGCATGATTTTAAGCGAGGTTATCGATGTTAACAAGTTCGGGCTTATCTACGCCGGCGCCCAGAAAAACATCGGGCCCGCCGGGCTTACCATCGTAATCGTTCGCAAGGACCTCATGGGCAAGGCTATGCCCGTCTGCCCCACTATGCTTCGCTACGACATACACGCCGAAAACAATTGCCTGTACAACACCCCTCCCGCTTTTGCCGTATATATGGCAATGCTGAACTTCAGGTGGCTTAAGAAGCTGGGCGGCGTTGCCGAAATACAGAAAGTAAATGAGTACAAAGCATCCCTCCTTTACGACTTTATCGACAACTCGGGCTTCTACAAGAACCCCGTGCAGAAAGAGTTCCGCTCTTTAATGAATGTGCCATTCACCACCCCCTCGGAAGAGCTTGACGCCAAGTTCGTGTCCGAAGCCACCAAGAACGGGCTAATCTCCCTAAAGGGGCACCGCTCGGTGGGCGGAATGCGCGCAAGCATCTACAATGCCATGCCCGTCGAAGGCGTAAAAGCGCTGATAGAGTTCATGAAAAAATTTGCCGTCGAAAACAAATAAAGAGGTAACAAATGTTTGAGATTCTCACGCTGAACGAAATAAGCGACAAGATTTACAATGTATTTGACAACAATTACATTGTGTCCAAGGATTTTACATCCCCCGACGCCATACTTGTGCGCAGCTTTCAGATGGCAGACTATCCCATAAACGACAACCTTCTTGCCGTGGCAAGGGCGGGCGCGGGCGTAAACAACATACCCCTAGACCGCATGACAGAGGCGGGCGTCGTGGTATTCAACACCCCGGGCGCAAACGCAAACGCCGTCAAGGAGCTTACCATCTGCGCCATGCTGCTTGCTTCCCGCGACATAGTAAGCGGAATTACCTGGCAGGCAACCCTTGTGGGCAAGGGCGCCGAAGTGCCCAAGCTCGTAGAAAAAGGCAAGTCGCAGTTTGGCGGGATAGAAATAGCGGGCAAGACCTTAGGCGTAATCGGGCTTGGCGCAATAGGCGTAAAAGTCGCCAACGCCGCCGTAGCGCTTGATATGCGCGTTTTAGGCTACGACCCCTACCTTACAGACGAAAACAAATCTAAACTGGACCCCACAATCTCGCTTGTATCTATGGAAGAGGTTCTGGCGAAATCCGATTTTGTCACCCTCCACCTCCCCTATCTCGAGGCCACAAAGAATATGATTAACGCCGACACAATCGCAAAGATGAAAACCGGCGCCGTGCTTATTAACCTCAGCAGAGGCGAGCTTGTAAACACCACAGACATCAAGGCAGCCCTCGACAGCGGCAAAATCCGCCGCTATGTTGTGGACTTCCCCACCGAGGACATCATTGGCTATCCGAAAATCATATCCATACCCCACCTTGGCGCCAGCACCGAGGAAGCCGAGGACAACTGCGCCGTTATGGCGGCAGCCCAGCTTAAGGACTACCTGGAAAACGGCAACATCAAAAACAGCGTAAACTTCCCCAACCTCTCGATTGGCAGAAGAAGCGCCCACCGCATGACGATAGCCTACCACACGGGCAGCGGAGTAATCGAAAAGATAACCGCCATACTCGGCAACGCCGATTACACCCTTAACTTCGCCGAAAGAAAATCCGTAGGCTACGCCATAATAGATACAGATGTCCCCCTCGCCGACGGCGGAGAGGCGCAAAGCATTATGGAAAGCATATCGGATCTGGACGATATTATAAACATACGCATACTGTAATAAAGGCTAAACATTACAAAGGGCTGTCGCAAAAGACAGCCCTTTTTTGTATTATCTGCTATTTTATAAATTAATATCTGGATTTGCCCTTGCTTGCCCTGCTTTTCAGCACAAAATAAGTTACCAGAAACCCCGCACCGCAAACGCCGACGATTATGCCAGCCGTGGCTCCGAGAATCCCCCAAGTGTAGAGCCTGCCGCCTATGTACAGGCCCTCGTTGCCGCCCATTTCGGCTACAAGATAAAAATCGCCGACAGCCGTCGTCACGGCGTAAATCCTGCCGCCCTCGACCTCGCACGAAAGCTCTTTAAGCTGCCCGCCGTCGCTTACATAAATCTTTCCGCCCACCGCTCCCTGCGGGAGGGGCATATTGAAAGACATGCCGCCCGTAAGGCTTACGGCGTTGCTGTCACCTCTTAAGGATATCGAGAACGCGTATACTTTGCGCTTGTTTATGCCGCTTGCTTTGCCCGCGGTCTCGGAAAGGCTGTCGCCGGAGGCCTTGCCGAAAACTATGGTTATCTTTTCGCCTTTTAGGGCGTCGGTTGCCGAGGGCGGCAAGCTGAAAGAAATACCTCCGTCCAAGCCGGGTGGGATTGCCGCTATACTATTTGTTACCCTTATCTCGCCCGTAATCGCTGTGTCTATCCTGCGGGCGGCAACGGCTATATCTGAACTCTGCGCCATAGGGTCCATAAAAAGCATGCTTAACGCGTCGCAGGCGTCTTCTATCGCCGCCCAGCCGCCTGAGGCGTACTCGCTTCTGTTAAGGGCAAGGAATTTCTGATTGTATTCTTTTATGGTATCAAAATCTAATTTATCGTTATTGTGGAAGTATTCGGCCTTGTTGCCGGCGTTGTCCTCGGCGACAACGGTAAAGGTTTTCATATCTATTATTGGAGCGGCGTAGTAGCCGTTTTCGATGCGGGTAAGGTTGCCGCCCGTCTTAAAGTACACGCTCTTTATGCCGCTTAACATATCCGTAGCCTTTATCCTGAACATAACGGGGTTTGCCGCCGCTTTGATGTCGACGATGACATCGGCGGTATCCTGCATTACCGTAAGGCTGGGCGGGGTTTTGTCGACATTGCCGATGGTTTGGGTTATATACTTTTGCTCGCCGTTTTCCAAATAATATACCCTGAGCTCTATCTCGCCTTCCATGTCTATGATAACGGGCTGCTCGTAGTCGTAGTACACGGTGTTTGTTGCGGTTATTAAAGCGTACTTTTTTACCACAAAGGGGTTATCGTGGTTGGGGCCCCAGGATATATGCACCGTTACCGATTGGGCATATTCGGTGGTGCTTAAAGTTACTGTCGGCACGCCCGTTTCGGGTACGCCGTGCTTATCGTAAACATAGCTGTATTCGCTAGCGTTGCCCGCGTAATCCTCAAGGTATATCGAAAGCACGCCGTTGCCCTTAATCGTAAGGTTATTATACAAATAGCGGAATTCAAACCTAAGTAAATCGTCAAGGCTTATAAGCTCTATCCCCGCGCCGGGGTCGTCGCTGTCGAACTTAAGATAACTGTTCTCAAAATTGATTTGCGAGTAAGCGTCGTAATAAAGGCAGTAGCTTAAGAAAAAATCTTCCTTATGATATTTGTCAAGCTCGAGGATGTCTACATAAGGCTCGGGCGGCGGGGTGATATCGTTGTAAACTTCGCAGATTAACCACTTGGCGTCCGCTATCTCGGTTTCGTTAGGGGTGTAGGCTTTTGCCGTCACCGTAATTATGCCTTCTATGGGCACCTCGAAAACATAAGGGAATGAAGATATAAAGCCTGTTTCTTTAAGCGAGCCCGAGCGGGATTTGTAAAAAAGCTTTATCTGGGGGGCGTTACTTTCGTAATAAATCTTTATGTGCCTGCCCCATTCTTTTTCGGCGATAACAAGCTCGCTGCCTCCCGGTGTCCTGGAGGTTATTTTTTGCACCTTAATATAAGAAGAGTCTGCCGAAGCATACTCTTCCCCCTCGCGAATATTCAGCGCCGCGCCGGCCGTAATTACGGCAAGGCATACGGCTAAAATGATTATTACCGCTTTTAGCTTCATTTTGCTCCCTTGCGCATTTATTCTAACATAATTAATAGGCTTTTTCAAGCGTATAAGAATGGAAAGAACTTACCCCTTGCTGCCCTCACCTTACGCCGATTTGTTTTCATAGTATGTAATGACTAATCTTTGGAGGTAAACAAAAAAGCTATGAAGAAACTGATCGTAATCATGCTTGTCGCCGTGCTGTGCATAGGCATTCTGGCAGGCTGCAACAAGAATACCGATAAAACGGTTATTCAGCTTAACGAGGTCACGCACTCGGTGTTTTACGCGCCTTTGTATGTGGCCATCAACAAGGGCTATTTCGCCGAGGAGAACATAGAAATTGTGCTGACCAACGGCGGCGGCTCCGACAAAACGATGACTGCAATCTTAAGCGGGGCTGCCGATATAGGTCTTTTGGGGCCCGAAACCGCCGTATATGTGTACGCGGGCGGAAGCACCAACCACGCTGTTGTATTCGGACAACTAACCCAGAAAGACGGCTCCTTCCTCGTGGGCAGGACGGCAAAGCCAGACTTCAAATGGGCCGACCTCGAAGGCAGCGAAATTATAGGCGGGCGCCCGGGCGGCATGCCTGCGATGTGCCTCGAATACGCTCTCTACAAGAACGGCTTAATTAAAGGGCAGAATGTAACCATCAATTACGATATCCAATTCGACCTTATAACGGCGGCGTTCGAGTCGGGTACGGGCGACTACTGCACGATGTTCGAGCCCGGAGCGTCCGTATACGAGGCGGCGGGCAAAGGCGCCGTTTTGGCATCGGTTGGCGCGCAGGCCGGCAATATGCCCTACACCTGCTTTATGGCAACCCGCGGGTTTATCGACAGAAATAAAGACCTTGTAACGGCGTTTATGAGAGCGATAATAAAGGGTATCGACTTCGTAACCAACGGCACCGACGAAGAGATTGCCGACGCTTTGGTTCCCTCCTTCCCCGACACCCCCAAGTCTATACTTGTAAGTTCGGTTGCGGCGTATAAGGAAATAGGCGCCTACAAAACCACGCCCGTTATGAGCGAAGAAGAGTTCGATAACCTTCTCAATGTGCTTTTGTTCGCGGGCACAATAAACGAAAAAGTACCCTTCGACAAAGTAATAGACAACTCGATAGCCGAAGGCCTTCTTAAATAAACAGCAAAGGAGTTATTAATGAGCGCTTTACTTGAGGTTCGGAAGCTGTCGTATATTTACCACAGCCCCGACGCGGAAACACAGGCGATAAGCGAAGTCAGCTTCGGGATCGAAAGGGAAGAATTCGTGGCGATTGTCGGCCCCTCGGGGTGCGGCAAAACCACGATTCTTTCCCTTATCGCGGGCATACTCGAACCCTCATCGGGCGAAATCCTGTTAGACGGAAAACCGGTAAAGGAAGCGGCTGGCCTTACGGCGTTTATGCCCCAAAGGGATCAGCTTTTCGAGTGGAGAAACATTCTGCGGAATGTACTTCTGGGCCCCGAGATAAGGCGGCAAAAGACGCCCGAAAATGTTAAGTTCGCGCGCTCGCTGCTTAAAAAATACGGGCTTTCCGACTTTGAAAAAAAGCGCCCGTCCGAGCTTTCGGGCGGGATGCGGCAGAGGGCGGCGCTTATACGCACTCTCGTTACCTCGCCCGAACTTTTACTTTTGGACGAGCCGTTCTCGGCGCTTGACTTCCAGACCCGCCTTACCGTCTGCGACGATGTTTACCGCATTATCCGCGAGGAAAAAAAGACGGTTGTATTCGTCACCCACGACATAGCGGAGGCAATTTCGATGGCAGACAGGGTCATCGTGCTTACCGAGCGACCCGCTCGAATAAAAAATATTTATACCATAGATTTGGATAAATCCTTATCCCCCTTGCGCAGGCGGGAGCTGGGGTTCGCCGATTATTTCAAGCGGATATGGTCGGACTTAGAGGTGAAAAATGTCGGAAGAACATAAAAAGTATCTTAAAAAGCTGAAACGCAAAAGAATAATCGTAAGGGCTTTGCAGATTTTCGCGCTTATATTGTTTTTCGGGCTGTGGGAGCTGTTCGCGAGGCTGGAGGTCATAGACCCCTTTCTCACAAGCTCCCCTTCCCGCGTGGTAAAGTCGATAGCCAACCTTTACGAATCGGGAATCTTGTTTAAGCATCTGGGCGCGACCCTTTTGGAAACCGTTATAAGCTTTTTGCTTTCCACCGTAATAGGCACGGCAATCGCCATCATTCTTTGGTGGAACGAAACGGCGCGGCGGGTCGCCGAGCCCTATATCGTGGTGCTTAACGCCCTGCCGAAAATCGCTTTGGGCCCGCTTATCATAATATGGGCGGGCGCGGGCAAGACCGCCATAATCGTCATGGCGCTTCTTATCAGCGTGATAATCACGATAATAAGCATGCTCGCGGGGTTTATGTCTGTGGACAAGGGAAAGCTCCAGCTCCTCAAATCCATGAGGGCGACAAAGTTCCAAACCCTGTATAAACTCGTGCTGCCAGCGAATATCCCGACACTTATATCGGTGCTTAAAATAAATGTGGGGCTAAGCTGGGTAGGCACGATAATGGGCGAATACCTCGTATCCCGCGAGGGCATAGGGTATTTATTGGTTTATGGCTCGCAGATATTCAGGCTGGACCTTGTGATGGCGTCCACAATAATGCTTTGCGTGCTTGCTACGGCAATGTATCTTGCCGTGGCGGTAGCCGAAAAAATAATAAAAAAATACTTCTAACAAATAAACGAAATTATGCCGAGAATGGTAAGGTAGTCGGAAAAATCGGTGTTCACCCTGAGCACCTTGATAAGGCACCTCCTTGCAGTATTCTCGGTATAATGCTTTATACGGCACTCCGTTTCGCATTTTTCTTCGCCGTAGTAGACCCTGTAAAATGCGTTGTGGAGTTTTTCTCTGTCGTCTTCCTGTATCATGGGGAACCTGCAGAAATCCTTTGTGAACTGAGGTATGGTGTCGAGGGGGTAGCCGAAAACGCTCTTGAACCTGTCGCAGACGGTTACGGTATCGGTGTTTTCGTTCCACTCGAAAATCATATCGCTTAGGTTGTTGGTTATTATTTTATGCTTTATCTCGTTAATCCTTAGCTCTTTTTCGGCCTTTATCTGGTCTGATATGTCGGTCAAATAGACATAGTACAGGCTGTGGGTGTTGTTGCCCGCAATATAGCAAATCTTGCTTTTCAGCCAGATAGTCTGCCCCTTAGCGTTCTTCCTGCGGTAAATTACAACCTCGGGGGCATGGCTGTCAAGAGTTTTCAAAAAGGCGCTTAGCACCTTGCTCCTGTCGGCGGGGTGAATACTGTCCAAGACATTCTTGTTGTACTGATAATAATTGTCACGGGTGCAGCCGATAAGGTCGTAATAGCCGTCGTTAACCTTGCAGATGTTTATAACGCCGTCCTTTATCTCGTATATGCCGAAACCACCGAAAATGTTGGCGAGGAAGTTATTTATTGTGGCGTCGTTTTCCCAGAAGTTTTCTATATCCTGCTGGCTTATGAAGTCGTCGGCCTCGTAGTAGCTTTCGATGCTCTCCTGCTTCTCTACCATTTCCTCGAAGCGGCTTACCTCAACGGGCTTGCTGTAATAATACCCCTGGGCGTATTTGCAGCCTACGCTTCTCAAAAAGCTGGCCTGCTCTTTGGTTTCGACGCCCTCGGCTACTATTTCCATACTTAGCGCCTTAGCCATGCGCACAACAGAGGAAAGGATGCTCGCGCCTTTGCTGTCCTTGTCGAAGTTAAGAAGAAACTTAAGGTCTATCTTTAAGATGTCCACGGGGACATCCTTTAATGTGTTAAGGGAAGAGTACCCGCTCCCGAAGTCGTCTATCGAAATGACGAAGCCGTAACTTCTGAGCTTGGCGATAACCTTGTTGAGAAGCTCGGGGTTGTCGATGTACGCCGTTTCTGTAATTTCGAGGTTTAGGAGAGATGTGTCCAGCCCGTAGGAATCGACAACATCCTTTATGGTTTCGGCTATGTTGTTTTGCAAAATGTTAAGCCTGGAGATGTTAACCGAAACGGGATAAATTTTTTTGCCCTGCTCCTTCCAGCCTTTGAGGATTTTGCAGACGGACTCGATAACAAAAATATCGAGGTTAAATATCAAACCGTTTCTTTCAAACAAGGGTATAAACTTGTTGGGCGTGATAAGCCCCCTTTGCGGGTGGAACCATCTTATAAGGGCTTCAGACCCGACAATGCGCTCGGTATCCAGCCTGTATTTGGGCTGAAGGTAGACCTGAAATTCGCCCTTTTCCAGACCCTCTTTCATGTGCGAGGAAAGCTTGCTCTCCTCAAGGAGGGTTTCCCTCAGGTTGTCGTCGTACATGGCGAAGCGGTTTACATAACTGCCCTTTATGCTGCGGGAGGCCATATAGGCGCGGTCGCACATGGTGGCAACCGGGATATCCAGCTTTTCGGCGACATAGACGCCTATCGAAAGCACGATATCCCCCGTAGCCAGGCGGTCATTAAGCTTGTCGGTTAAGCCCTGCAGCCTTTCGATGTTAACGAAATTGAAGGGCACGCACACCATAAACACATCGCCGCCGAACCTGCAGTATGTTCCTGCCCTGCCGAATTCGGCTTTTATGCATTCGGCAAGCTCCTTAAGTACCTTGTCGCCGAAGTCCCTGCCGTAAACCTCGTTGATAACCTTAAAGCGGTAGATATCCACCGACGCAACGCAATGCTTTGTTTGCCTGTTAGCGTGCAAAAGGTTTAGAGTTTGCGTATAAAAATTGCTTTTGCTGTAGATGCCCGTGACCTCGTCGAAATTATACAGCTTTTCGATAATTTTTTTGCGCCTTAGTGTAAGAAATACGACTGTGCCGAAAAAACATACAAGAAAAAAAGCGACCACGCTGCCTATCAGCATAAAAAGCCGCTCTGCGTCTAGTATTTCCGCAGCGCCCAAAAAGGACGCTCCGAGCATAGATTCCGATTGAAAAACCCTGAAAATTACTGCCGAAAAGAGGAATACAACAAAATAAAAGGCAAATACTGCCCCCGCCCTCTTGGAAAACGCTTTTTCTTCAGTACGCTTCATAGTATCCCTCTGCATTTGGCTAATATTGTATATTATGCATTGCCCGTTGTCAATACGGATCCTCTATTATTTATATAAATGTATAAATCGGAGTCCCGCGCCCGGTAATGCGGACGCTTAAACATAAATATACTTTATTATGCGAAATAACAATCTGAAAATAGTATTCACCTTCGTGGGTACCTTCATTGGCGCGGGCTTTGCCTCGGGGCGGGAAATAGCCTTGTTCTTCGGGGGCAAAAGCGTACTTTCTCCCATACTCGCCGCCCTCTTTTGCGGGTCGCTGGCCTTTGTGTTTATGGAGATAGGCCGCATAACAAACGGAGGGCTTACTGGGTACCTTTTCCCAAAAACCCAAAGGGTATGGGACGGGCTTATAAAATCGGCCAATTTTGTGATTTTTTCCGCGATGCTCGCGGGCGCCGAATACACGATAAAAGAAACAACGGGTTTTGTCGGCGGGGGTATAGCAAGCGGGCTGCTCGCCGCCGCAATTGTCGTGGGCGGGATGGAAAAGATAAAATCTGCGAACTTTATTGCCGTACCGATAATAATCGCAATGTGCGCCGTTATGTTCGCGTTGGAGCCCAATTTTTATATTTCGGGCGCCTTTAACCTGATTAACCCGCTTTTGTACGCTTCGATGAACATTCTTTCGTGCGGGCTGCTTTCGGCAAAGCTGTCGGCGGGAGGAAGCCGCAAACAATCCCTTATCTGCTCGGCAATGATTGCCTTAATACTCGGCTTGCTTATCGTCCTTGTATACCTTCTTGTCGGGGGCAGGGAGCAAAGCGAAATGCCGCTTATGGATCTAGCGAAGTCGCTTAATCTCGGGCTGGCGGGCAGCCTGCTGATTCTTATTGCCATTATGACCACAATGTCCGGCTCGCTGTCTCTCGCGTCCGAAGGAAAACCCGCTTTAACGGTTGCCCTTCTCTGCGGAGGCTTACTGGTTTCAACACTGGGGTTCAAAAACATTGTGGACACAACCTATCCCGCTATCGGCGTTCTCGGCGCGGTTATAAGCTTTGCGGGCATGGCAAGGCTCGCCCGCGCATTTTGGGCAAGGCGAAAAAGGATAACCGGCGGGCGAATATTGAAAATGCGTTTGAGAGGTGATATAATATGAAAGACATTCTTAGCCTTATAAAAAACAGCGGGCTGCGGTACGATTCAGACGGCGACGCCAAAAACTTTTCGGGCTACAAAGGCGGGGGAAAGCTGAAATACATAGTTTATCCCGAAACGCTTGAGGACCTTGAAAAAATCTCCGGAATAGTTAGGCGGAGCGGCGTTCCCTTCTATGTGCTGGGCGGAGGCTTCAATACCCTCATTAAAGACGGCGGGTACTTCGGGCTTACGATATCTACAAAAAGGCTTAAAGGAATTTCGGCCAAGGGCAATACTTTAATCTGCGGGGGCGGAGAGTTTCTCCCCAAAGCCGCCGCCTTTGCCGCGAAGAGCGGGCTGGGCGGACTGGAAGCCCTGGGCGGCATACCCTCGACAATAGGCGGGGCGGTATATATGAACGCCGGCGCCTTCGGCTCGCAGACAGCCGACACCCTGCTATGGGCGGACTGCTTCGACATAAACGAAGGGGTTTCAATAAGGCTAAGCAAGGAGGAAATCCCCTTCGCCTACCGAAACAGCGGGGGTGTTTTCGACGGCAAAATAATATACTCGGCGGCGTTCGGATTATCCGAAAGCACCGGGGCGGCGCAAAAAACCGAAGCCTACATAAAAGAGCGTTTAGATAACCAGCCGCGGGAGCCGTCGCTGGGCTGCGCCTTCAAAAACCCCGACCTCTACCCCGCGGGTTACCTAATAGACTCGGTGGGGCTAAAGGGCTTCAGGCACGGAGGGGCGGCTATTAGCGAAAAGCACGCCAACTTCATAGTAAATACCGGTGAAGGCACCGCTTCGGATTACTTTTGGCTTATGGATCTCGCCAAAGCAATGGTGTACGGCGAGTATATGATAGAATTACAACCCGAAATTAAAATCATAGGACAGTAAATTGAGCACAGCGATAACCGTAAAAGAGGAAATACTTGCGCAAAAAACCACCGCGGAGTGCTGCCGCCTCGCCTTTCTGGCGGGCGCGATAGCGGGCTGCGGAAGCCTTTCCATCGGGCGCGAGGGGCTGGGGCTGATACTCCAGAACCAGAACGAGGAGCTGATTAAAAAGTGCGCCTCCCTGTTAAGCCAGATTACGGGCAAAGAGCCCGCCATAGTAAAAAAGGATAAGGAGATGTCCCTCGGGCAGCGGGTGGTATACGAAATCCGCCTCGACGCGGCCACGGCTTCGCCAATCCTGCAAAGCATGGGGATAT
This sequence comes from Christensenella sp. UBA3944, assembly GCA_002385605.1. Lineage (GTDB taxonomy): Bacteria > Bacillota > Clostridia > Christensenellales > DTU072 > Firm-09. Next base: position 32,663 of record DGDU01000023.1, on the reverse strand, counting down.
TCGAGCCCCCTTACGGCATAGCCGAAACGGCCTCGCCCCAAACGGTCGAGGAGCCCTGCTGCAAAAAAAGCTACCTAAAGGGCGTATTCTGCGCGGCGGGTTCGCTCACGCTGTCGGGCGACACGCAGAAGGCAAACAGCAAGGGATACAGCCTGGAGATACTTCTTTCGACAAAACAAAGCGCCCTCTTTGCCGCCGAGGTAATGGAAGGGCTGGGCGTAAAGCCGTCCGTAAGGTCGATAAGGAATAATTACCGGGTATATCTTAAAGACAGCGAAAAGATAGGCGACCTGCTTATCGCTTTGGGCGCGACCGGGGCGCTGTATACCCTAAACAATATAATAGCCTCGCGCTCCCTGCGAAACGATGCCAACAGGCGCACCAACTGCGAGGTCGCAAACATCGACAAAACGCTCACGGCGTCGTCCAAGCAACTGGACGCCATAGCGTTTATAGAAAAGCGTGCGGGGCTGAGCTATCTGGAAGAATATCTGAGGGACACCGCCGAAACAAGGCGGGCCTATCCCGACGCCTCGCTTACCGAGCTTCTTAAGCATCTCAAATATCCCACTTCGAGAAGCGGGCTAAACCACAGGCTCCGCAAAATCATACAAATAGCCGACGAATTGAGAGGTAAAAATGATTAAAGGGAAGAAAATCACACGCCCCAACGGGCTTAAAGCCGAGGACTGCGCCGTGTTCGCGCAGGCGGCAAGCAAGTACCTTAGCAGCGTGCAGATCATCAAAGACAACATCACCGTAAACGCAAAGAGCATCATGGGGCTTATCAGCCTTAACATAAAAAAGGACGACTATGTTTACCTTGCCGTACAGGGCGAGGACGAGCGGTCGGCCTTCGAAGCCCTTTACGACCTGCTATAACATAGGCCCCGCTTTCGGGGCATAAGCGCGGCAATATATTTACCGCATTCTAAGGCGTTTTATTGCCGTAACACAAAGGAGTAATAAATGTCCAAACCCTTCATTCACCTGCATGTCCACACCGAATACAGCCTTCTGGACGGGGCAGCGCGCATAGACAGGCTTATCCCACGCGTCGTTCAGATGGGGGCGCCAGCCGTCGCCATGACAGACCACGGCAACCTTTACGGTACCATTCAATTTTGGGAAACCTGCAAAAAAGCGGGCATAAAGCCTATAATCGGCAGCGAATTTTATGTTACCGAGGACATGCACCGCCGCGACTCCCGCAATAACGAAATGTACCATCTTATCCTGCTCGCCAAATCCAACGACGGGTATAAAAACCTTTCCAAGCTAAGTTCGCTTTCCTTTGTCGAGGGCTACTACTACAAGCCCCGCATCGACCTTAATCTTTTGGAAAAGCACAGCGAAGGGCTTATATGCCTTTCGGCATGCCTCGCTGGCGCAATCCCCAGGCGGTTGCTTGCCAACGATTACGAGGGCGCGAAGAGTTACGCCCTAAGGCTTAAAAATATGTTCGCCGAAGGCGACTTCTACATCGAATTACAAGACCACGGCATACCCGAACAGGCCGAAATAAACCCCCTGCTGGTGCGCATAGCCCGTGAAATAGGCGTAAAATGCGTGGCGACCAACGATGTGCATTATATAAAAAAAAGCGACAGCAAAATGCAGGATGTCATGATCTGCATTCAGACAAACACCTACATAGACGAGCCCAACCCCATGCGCTTCGATGTCGAGGAGTTTTATCTAAAGACCTACGACGAAATGGCGGAGCGCCTCGGGTGGTGCCCCGAAGCGCTGGATACCCCTTACGAGATTATCGAAAAGTGCGATGTCACTTTCGAGTTCAATAAATATCAGCTTCCCAAATACCCCTGCCCCGACGGGCTGACCCCGCCCGAATACCTGCGCAAGCTAACCTACGAGGGGCTTATGAGGCGGTACGGGCAGATAACGGACGAAATCCGCGAGCGCGCCGAAACCGAGCTTAAAGTCATAATCGACATGGGCTTCAGCGAATACTACCTCATAGTTTGGGACTTTATTAACTACGCTATCTCGCACGGCATACCCGTAGGCGCGGGCAGAGGCAGCGGCGTGGGAAGCATCGTAGCCTATGCCATCGAAATAACCAATGTCGACCCCTTGAAATACAACCTGATATTCGAGAGGTTTTTGAATGTCAACCGTACCTCGATGCCCGACTTCGATATAGACTTCTGCTACAACCGAAGGGGCGAGGTTATCCAATATGTTAAGGATAAATACGGCGAGGATCACATCAGCCAGATTATTACTTTCGGCAGGCTTAAGCGTAAATCCGCCATCAAGGATGTTGCCAGGGTGTTCCGCCTGCCCTTTTCTGATGTATCAAAGATAACCAAAAACATAGTCGACTACGGCGAAAACGACAGCAAGGTACACATAAAAGACCTCATAAACCCCGAATCGCCTTACGCAGTAAAGGAACTTATAGAGCAATACAATACCTACCCCACTTACAAGCAGGTAATAGACATCGCCATGCAGCTTGAGGGCATGCCCCGCAACACGGGTATGCACGCCGCGGGCGTCGTTATATACAAAAACCCCGCGTTGGACACCATCCCTCTTGCCAAAAACGGCGACGAGGTAACCACGCAGTTCACGATGGTCGAAGTCGAGCGCCTGGGGCTTCTCAAAATGGACTTCCTCGCGCTGATGACCCTTACCGATGTCAAGATGGCGCACGATTATGTGCTTGAACGAAGCGGCGTCGATGTGGATTTCAAGAAAATCGGCTACGAAGACCCCGGCACATTCGAGTTAATTTCGACCGGCAACACCGATGGCGTGTTCCAGCTTGAAAGCGGAGGCATGAAAAAGTTCATGACCCGCCTGCGCCCCGAGAACATGGAAGATCTTATAGCGGGTATTTCGATGTATCGCCCCGGGCCTATGGCTAACATCGACACCTATCTCGAAAACCGCAAAGACCCCACCCAAATAAAGTACAAGCACCCCGCCTTGGAGCCCATCCTTAAGGTTACCTTCGGTATTATCGTCTACCAGGAACAGGCGATGATGATAACCCGGGTGCTAGCGGGTTACGATATGACGCGCGCAGACAAGTTCCGCAGCATAATCTCCAAAAAGAAGATGGACCAGATACCCAAGGAAAAGCAGGTGTTTATCTACGGGTTGGAAGAAAACGGCGTTGTCAGGATTCCCGGCTGCGTACGGAACGGCATACCCGCAGAGGTCGCCGAATCCATCTTTAACGAAATGCAAAGCTTCGCCCAGTACGCCTTCAACAAGTCGCACGCGGCGGCTTACGCCTACCTCGCCTACGAAACCGCCTACTACAAGCGCTACTACCCCACAGAGTTCATGGCGGCGGTTATCAATAACCGTATAAACAACCCTAAGGATATCGAAAAATACCTTCAGGTTCTTAAAGAATTGAATATCTCGCTGCTCCCGCCCGATATTAACAAGTCTGAGCCCCTGTTCTATCCGGAAGGCAGGGGTATCCGTTACGGGCTTGCCTGCATAAAAAATGTGGGCAAATCGGCCACCGAAAAGATAAAAGAGGAGCGCTCGGCTAACGGCGAGTTTAAGGATTTATATGATTTCCTCGAGCGCACCCACGGCATACTCAACAAGCGCGCCATCGAAAGCCTCATAAAGGGCGGCGCTCTCGACTGCTTCGGGCTTAACAGAGCTACTTTAATGGCAAACTATGAGGAGATCTTAACCGATGTCGACCGCAGGAACAAGCTTTCTTCCAGCAACCAGATAAACATATTCGATATGCTGGGCGAGGAAGCCGCGCCCTATAAATACCTACACTGCAAGGAATTCAACAACCGCGAAAAGCTCCTTATGGAAAAGGAAATGCTGGGCATGTATATAACGGGGCATCCTCTCGCTGGCTACGAGGAGGACTTCAGGAACTTTAACTTCAACACCTCCATGCTTCCAAAGCGAAGGGACGAGAACGACTTTGAGGAGGACGAAAGCATAATCGAAGATATCCCCGAGGAGTCCCTTGTCGAGGACAATATGGAAGTATACACAGGCGGCATACTTGCCGACTATGCCATAAAGCGCACCAAAGACAGCAAGGAAATGGCGGTTGGCATTCTCGAAGATGTATACGACCGCATCGAGCTTGTATTATTCTCGAGAGCCTTAGAGAGGTGCAAACGATACCTCGAAAAGGACACCCTTGTCCGTGTAAAGGGAAGGCTTAGCCTTCGCGACGATGATGTAAAGATTACAGTAGACGAGCTGACCCCCTGGGATCTCGCGGCAAAAGATGTAGAGCCCGAAGAACCTGTAAACGACAACCGCACGCTGTGCATAAGGTTGTTTTCGGGCGACAACGGCAAATACGAGCGCGTGTGCGACATTCTTAGGGCGCACCCGGGGCGCTACCCCGTTAAAATCCAGGTGGACAAAAAGGTGTTCCTGCATAATATAAGAGTTGGAAACCTTGAGGCTCTGCAGAAGGAATTAATCGGGATTGTGGGAAGCGAGAATATAAAGATAATATAAGCCGACAAGTTATTAATAAAGGGTTGCACAATGCAACCCTTTTTTGTTTTCTGCAATACTATACCTTATAAGTCTTTGCTTAGAGTGCCGTCATCCGCCTTCTGGAACATCAGCCAGTATCCCGCGCCGTGCTTGTTCGGGAGGGGGAGGAAGTCGCAAAGCTCCTCGGCTTCCTTTGGCGGGCGGATATTTTCCACCCCGGGCACACCGTATCCTATGTAGGTTACGACATTGTTCTCGTACAGCCTGCCCACAACATAATAGTCCTCGCCGTCGTAGCGCACCTTTACCCATTCGCTGTCGGGTATTATTCTCTCAAGCTCGGGCTCCTTGGGATTTATAGTCATAATCTCCTCGAGCCTGCCTCTTACCATCTGGTAAAAGTTTTTTGCCTTTGGTATGTTAAATGGGTTTTCGGCTCTCTTTCTGTCGCTTTCGGGTACCGCTTGCGGCTGTTCCTGCTTTATCGGTTCTTCCTTGATTTCGTTTATCGGCTGCGCCGCGGGCCTTGCCGCCCTGCTCTGCCTGAAGTCCCTTTCGGACTCGTCTGTGGGCGGTTTGGCGTGTGAAGGGTTTGGCATAGAGTTTATATAAGCGTCGAAGTTATCCTTCCTGCTATCGGCATAAGCGGGCTTCTCCTGTACCGTTTCCGCCCTGATTACCGTCGCGGGCTCGTCGAAGGCTATAATTTCGGGCTCGTCCTTTTGCGGCTCGGCCGGCTTCAAAACTTCGGGCGCTTCCTCGGCCGGCTTCGAAACTTCGGGGGCTTCCTCGGCCGGCGCCTCGATTGCTATGTTGTTCATGGCGTCTTTTATCTGGTTGACGGACACCGTTTCGCGCACGCCGCCGTAAGCGTAAGGATTGCCGCTGCCATCAATAATCACAACGCCTATGCTGTCGTTGAAGCAAATCGAGCAATTTATATTAAGTTCGGTAATCTGTTTGTCCAACTCAAAATTCTGCTGGGGCTCGTCGCCCACCTTAACTCCCGCCCAAAGAGTGCCCTTTATAGGGTCGTTAAGGGCGATTTTCGCCCCTACCGTGTCTCCCAGCCTGATTATCGTAAAAACGCCTTTTGTTTGCTCTTTATGTAGTACAACGGACCGTTTGATAAGCGACATAACTTTTCCCTACCTCCAAAAAAGTATCTAACCGTTATAATATATGCCGCCCTACTTAAGATTATTAGAAAAACACGCCCCGCTTGGGGCGTGATATCGTTATTCTTTATTGAAAAACTTAGCTCTCTTTAAGCGCGGATATGGCCGCGGCTAAGGCCTTATAATTATCCAAATCCAAAGCTTCGCCCCTTATTGTTTCGGGAAGCCCCGCCGATTTTATAATCGCAATAGCTGCTTCCTTGGATAACCCGAAAGCCATCGATATATTGTTGACAAGTGTTTTCCTTCGCATGGCAAAGCCGGCTTTTATAAGCCTGCTTAAGGTTTTGCCTTCGGGGGAGAGGTCGCGGGGGTGGTTTATGTCTATTCTTACAACCGCGCTGTCCACTTTGGGTGCGGGGTAGAACATATTTTTTGATACCTTGCGGACAATCTTCGCGTCCCCTCTTTGCCTTACGGCAAGGGTTATAGCCCCGTATTCGGGGGTCGAGGGCTTTGCTATTAGCCTGTCTGCAACCTCTTTCTGCACCATAACTGTAAGCGAGGTTACGGGCAGCCGGCTTTCCAAAAACCTCATAATAAGCGGGGTGGTAATGTAGTACGGCAGGTTGGCGGCAACCTTAAACGCCCTTCCGCCCGTTATTTCCTCTACCTGCGGGTCGGTCATCTTAAGTATGTCCCTGAAATATACCTTTACATTGTCAAGCTCGCTTAGGTTTTCGGCAAGAATGGGGGCAAGGGATTCGTCCACCTCGAAGGCGTAAACCTCGGCGGCTTTTTCGCTCAGTTCGCGCGTAAGTGTACCCGCTCCCGCGCCTATCTCCAGTACGAGGTCGGTATTTTCTATGCCGGCGTCTCGCACTATGGCGGAAAGCAAGCCCTTGTCGGCTATAAAGTTCTGCCCCAGGCTTTTCTTGAAGCGGAAATCGTATTTGCGTAAAATTTGCTGTATTTCCATTATTTCCTATTGCCCTTTGCCGTTTTGTATGATATACTATAAACATACAAAAGACTACAAAATACTACACTAAAGATTATCTATCGATACACAAAGGTTTAATGGGGGCAAAGCGTAAATCGTTTTGCCCTTTTTGATTTTATATATACCGCCTGACCCTGAGCTCGGCGCCGACCTCCTCGGCGATCTTTCTGGCCTTTTCGATTTGTTCTTCGCCAACGACATCGACAATGGAGAACACCACACGGGGGATATACTTTTTACATTCCCTGCCGAAATCAATAATATCGTAGAAGGCCTGCTCACCGAACTGCGAGTGGCATATAGCCTGATAACTTTTGGCGTCGCCGGCGTTTAAGGATATCGAAACGGTATCTATGTAGCCCGCAAGTTTTTGGGCAACGCCTTCGCCGGCTATGTGCCTTGCCTGCCCGTTTGTGTTTATCCTGGTCTTTTTGCCCTTGTTGTGGGCGTACTCGCTTACGGGTATAATAGCGTCCAGCCTGTACAGGGGCTCGCCGTAACCGCAAAAGACTATTTCGGACGCGCCTTCCATCTCGCCTAGCTCGGCAATTATTTCTTCGGCGGTGGGTTCTTTTTCCAGCCAGAGGTTAAAATCGCTGTATTTGTCGTCTATCCTTACGCAAAACTCGCAGGCGTTGGAGCAGCGGTTTGTAAGGTTGATATAAATTCTGTCGTTTATTCTGTATGTTATCATTTAAGTCCAAAAAATCTCCGGGCATTTTGTGAGGTCAGGGCGGCAATGTCTTTGGTCGGGAACCACTCCTGAATTTTATCCGCCACAAGATTGATGTACTTGGGCAGATTGTCCTTCCCCCGATACGGGACGGGCGTCATATACGGGCAATCGGTTTCGAGCATAAGCCTGTCGTCGGGTATAGACCTCACTATCGGCTCCTTGTTCGCGTTTTTGAAGGTTACCGCCCCGCCGAAAGAAAAATACGCCCCGAGCCTGGCAAACTCGACCGCCATTTCGGCGCTCCCGCTGTAGCAATGAAGCACGAAGCCGTAACCTAATTTATCCTTGTTTTCTTTAATAAGCCTGTGCATGTCGGCGTAGGCGTCCCTAAGGTGGATAATGACGGGCTTTTTGAGGGAGTAAGCCACCTCAAGCTGCTCGACAAAAACCCTCTTTTGGGTGTCGCGGTCGCTAAGGTCGTAATAATAATCTAGACCTATCTCGCCGTACGCCACAACCTTGGGGTTAGCGCACAGCTCGCCGAACCTGTCGTAATCCTTTTGTGTCGCCTCTTTGGCGTCATGGGGGTGGATGCCTACGGCGGCAAACATGCCTTGGTACTTATCCGCCAAACGGACGCACTCTTCGGAGGATTCGGCGTCGTAGCCGACATTTATTATATGCGAGATGTTGTCCGCCTGCATCGAGGATGCGATATCTTCGGCAAGCGGCAGCAACCGCCTGTCGTTTATGTGGGCGTGTGTGTCTATTAGCATTACGATATTTTGCCCCCGCTCTTTACGGGCTTTTCGGGTGTGAGAAGCACTACGCCGTTTTCGTCCTCGGCGCAAAGCAGCATGCCTTCGGATACCGTGCCGCAAAGCTTGGCGGGCGCGAGGTTGGTAACCACCACCACGCTCTTTCCTACGGTTTCCTCGGGTTTGTAGTATTTGGCTATGCCGCTTAATATAGTCCTTACCTCGCCGCCTATATCCACGGCAAACTTAAGAAGCTTTCCGCTTCCCGCGAGCTTTTCGGCGGATACTATTTTGCCCACCTTAAGCTCGACTTTGGCAAAGTCGTCTATCGTTATTTGAGCCTTTACGGGAGCCGCGGGCTCTTTCTTTTCTTCTTTGGCCTGCGCCGCTTTCTCGGCCTCGGCAAGCCTCTTTTCGATGTCGGCAATCTCCTTTTCGACATCGATTCTGTCAAACAGCTTGTCGGCCTTCTTGATCTGCGCGCCGGGCTTGATTACACCGAAGCTTACACAGCCCTCGAAGTATTGTGGCACCGTTTCGCTAAGGCAATCGAGGATTTTTTGGGGCGCCTCGATAAGGAAGGGCGTAAGCATTACGGCGGCAATCCTTATGCTCTCGATGAGGTTATAAAGGACGGTCGCAAGCCTTTCCCTTTGGGCTTCGTCTTTGGCGAGCGCCCAGGGCATGGTTTCGTCTATATACTTGTTAGCCCTGTTTACAAGCTTGAATATCTCCGCTAATGCCTCGGGCACGAGAAGCTTGTCCATATTCTCTTTTACGGCTTCATACAGCCCTTCGGCTATGGCGATAAGCTCGCCGTCCGCCGCCTCATCCTTTTGGGTAGGCGCCGGCAGTATGCCGCCGAAATACTGATTTACCATAGCAGTTGTGCGGCTTACGAGGTTACCAAGGCTGTTCACAAGGTCGGCATTCCTGCGGGTAAGGAATGAGCGGTTGGTGTACATTCCGTCGTTTCCGAAAGGCACTTCGCGCAGGAGGTAATACCTCACGGCGTCTACCGAGTACCTGGCAGAAAGCTCCACGGGGTCTATTATGTTTCCTTTGGATTTGGAGATTTTATCGCTACCTAAAAGCAGCCAGCCGTGCCCGTAAATCTGTTTGGGCAGGGGTATATCCAGAGCCATCAGGATGGCGGGCCAGATGATGCTGTGGAACCTCACGATTTCCTTGCCCATCATGTGGATTTCGGCGGGCCAGAACTTCTTAAACAGGCTGTCATCCTCGCCCATATATCCCAATGCCGTGATGTAGTTTGTCAGGGCGTCCAGCCACACATACACAACATGTTTGGGGTCGAATGGCACCTCTATGCCCCACTTAAACGAGGTGCGCGAAACGCACAAATCCTGAAGCCCGGGCCGCAGGAAGTTGTTAAGCATTTCGTTCTGGCGGGACTTGGGCTGAAGGAATTCGGGGTTGTTTTCTATAAGCTCTATGAGCTTGTCCTGATACTTGCTGAGGCGGAAAAAGTAAGCTTCCTCTTTGGTTAGCTCTACCTCTCGCCCGCAGTCGGGGCATTTGCCGTCCACAAGCTGGGTCTTTGTCCAGAAGGACTCGCAGGGCGTGCAGTACCAGCCCTCGTATTCGGATTTATAGATATCCCCCTGCTCGTAAAGTTTTGTGAATATCTTTTGCACGGCCTTTTCGTGGTAGCCGTCGGTCGTGCGGATAAACTTGTCGTAGGAAATGCCGAGAAGCTTCCAAAGGTCTTTAAGGGTGGCGATCTGGGCGTCGAGGTATTCCTTTACATCCCTTCCGAGAGCTTTGGCGGTATTTTCTATTTTCTGCCCGTGCTCGTCGGTGCCCGTGAGGTAAAAGACATCGAAGCCGTCCATCCTCTTGAAACGGGCGAGGGCGTCGCAGACAACGGTGGTGTAGCAGGTGCCCAGATGCCATCTGCCGCTCGGGTAATATATGGGTGTGGTGATATAATATTTTCCTTTGCTTTGCATATATGCCTCTCTATATTTTTGGTATATTACGGTTCGTTTATTCGTCTTCGGGGTCGCCTGCGACTGCCGCGGGTTTTACATTGGGGTAGACTTCTTCGTTGTAGCCGCCGTTGTAGTGGATATCGAAAAACTCCAGAGGCATCTCGACGCCGTTAAAGATACGGCCGTTAGCAAGCTGCACGGCTTTTATGCCCTTTTCGATAGATGCCTCCACCATTTCGGGGAAGGAGTAATTTGCTGTCGGCGCGTCCTGCGATGTATCGACGGCTTTATATGGGAGCTTCTCCATATTGAGGTAGTCGTAGCGTGTTTCGGGGTTTCGGGGCCTTAGCGCCGCCAAAAGAAGGTGCTCGGCTTTCATATAGTTATCAAGCCACGCGAACAGCCGGAACCTTAGCTTTCCGTTTTTATGGCGGTGGCAGAGGGCAACAAGCAGGCGGTAGAAGAAGAAGGATTTGAAGATATCCTTCTTTGTTAGCTTAAGCCCGAACACATCCTTATTTACCTCGAGATAGTACCTTCTTACGACATCCCTGTATTTTTTGGAGCCGCCGATATGCTTTATCGAGTCGGCGTTTTTGCCCTTCAAAAGGTAGTGCCCTACGAAAAGCTCCATTTCGCTCTCGATAATGGTATGCAGGCAGTTGTTAAGCATGGGGTCGAACTTCTGCTTCATCCTGTGCGACACATATTGGTACACATAAGGATGAATTACCGAGTCTGCCGCGTAATGGGCAAGGCAGCCCATATAATATGCGTAAATCTCGCCGTCCCTTTGGTTGGAAGCAAGATACTTTGCCGTGTTGGCAAGGCCGGCGTACACATATTTTTCATGCAGAAGTTCGGCCGCCTCGCTCTTGTCTTTGTCTTTATCCAGCATCAGGCCCAAAAGGATATCCGGCCCCTGCGCTCCCAAAAGATAAAGCCTTTTGTACGGCATTATCAGCTGTTTGGAGCGGGAATCCATTGCGTCAAGAACCTTTTCGGCTATGTAATAATGCGTAAGCGTATTAGGCAAAACAACCTCTCATCGGGGATAGCATTTCGCCCGTACAACGGATGGATACTAATAATAATATCACAATACCCCCTCCAATGCAATTAATTCTAGCGAAAGCCATGTTTTGGGCATGGTTTTTGAAGCCGTATTTTGCCATTTTATTCCTATTCGGCGGGGCTTACCTTATGTTTATTTGGCTCCCTTTTAGGAAACAATAAAGTTAGGGATTTCATATTATGAATGGGGATACTATGATCAAAAGAGGAGAGGTATATTATGCCGATTTAAGTCCGGTAGTGGGAAGCGAACAAGGAGGCATTCGTCCGGTACTTATTGTGCAGAATAACATAGGTAATAAGTATTCTCCTACCGTAATAGCGGCCGCGATAACAAGCCAAACGAATAAACCCAAGCTGCCGACCCATATAGAGTTAAGTATGGCGTCGGGCCTCCCGAAAGACAGCGTTGTATTGCTGGAGCAAATACGGACGATAGACAAATCCCGGCTTCAGGAAAAGATAGGCGAACTACCCGAAGAAACAATGCGCAGGGTAAACAACGCGTTGATGATAAGTTTGGGATTCTTTATTTAACCAAGTTGCGCGCCTTCCGGCGCGCGACAAACTTCCTTTTTACCACTTAATCGGCTTCAATCGTTTTACTCAAAAAACCCTTTCCAGGGGTCCCGGCCTTTTACGCGCTTCAGGGCTTCCTTTATGTCTATGCCGTCGGGGGCTACGGTGTCCAATTCGTACCAAAAGATAGGCATAGATACCTTTGCGCCTTCCCTTGCCCTTAGGGAGTACGGGGCGACGCTTGTCGCGCCCCTGCCGTTCCGTATCCAGTCTATGAAGATTTTTCCCGCCCTCTTCGCCTTCCTGCTGTTTGAGGTGTAGCGGTCGGGCCAGCGGTTTTCCATCACAAGGGCGACACGCTTTGCGAACTCGTAAAAGGTGTCCCAGGAGTCGTACGGCTCGAAGGGTATTACGATATGGTAGCCCTTACCGCCGCTTGTCTTAAGATAGGAGGTTAGTTTCAGCTCGTCCAACAGGGATTTTAAGTCCTTTACGCCCTGCCTTACCCTCTTTAAGTCCATACCTTCGTCGGGGTCTAAGTCGAACACCATTATATCGGGGTTTTCCAGCCTGTCGGCGCGGCTTCCCCATGTGTGAAACTCTAAAGTTCCCATCTGCGCCTCGTTAACAAGCCCCAAAGCGTTCTCAATGTAGAAATAATTTTCCTTGTCCTCGTCGGCGGGCATTGTGACTATAGCCTTGCTTCCCGGCCCGGGGTGTTTTTTGAAAAAGCACTCCCCGACGGCGCCCTTCGGGCATCTCACCACGCTAAGCAGCCTTTTTTCTATATAAGGGAGCATATAGGGGGCTATCTCGGCGTAGTATTTTATAACATCCAGCTTAGTTATCCCGCCCTTGGTGAATACCACCCTGTCGGGGTTGGTTATTTTTATTTGTTTTAATAATTCTTCGGCTTTGGGGGCTTCGGTTTTATCCTTATTTACAGGCTTTTCTGCCATTAAGGGTTCGGGGCTTTCCAAGGCAACCTCTTCGGGGGCTTTATCCGCCCTTATGCCCTTATAGCTTGCCTGCCTCAAAAGGTTATCGGCGGTAAGCTCGGCAAACCTCACTTGCGCCACATATTCGGGCTTTACCCAAAAGAACTTTTCTTTTCCGGCGGGTTTGGGCGGGGCCTCAAAGGGCGGCTTATCCGTTATAATATCCTTAAATTTTTTCTCTAAATCCTTGCCTGCCCTCTCGCTTATGCCGCTTCCCGCCCTGCCGACAAACACAAGCTTGCCGTTATCGTAATAGCCCAGAAGCAGCGAGCTTACACCGCTTGTTTTTTTGTCCGAAAGGGTGTATCCGCCCACGACAAATTCCTGAATGTTCCGGCATTTTATCTTTATCCAGTCGCCGTTTCTCGCGCCTTTGTAAGTCGAATCCGCCTTTTTGCCCACAATGCCTTCCATGCCGGCGTTGCAGGCCGCCTTGAAGCTTTCTTCTCCCCTGCCCTCAACATGCCTGCTGTAATGAATGTTGCCAGGCGCGTTTTCCATAAGCCCGGCAAGCATTTTCTTTCTTTCGGTAAGTTTCTTGCCTCTCAAATCTTCTCCGTCCAAAGCGAGCAAATCAAAAACTATATAGATAAGGTTTTTGCCTTTGGGGCTTTTCATGTAGCTTTGAAGCGCCGAAAAATCCGACCTTCCGTTCTCGTCGGTTACCACCATTTCGCCGTCTAAAACCATAGCCCTTCCGCCCGCAAGGCGGATAAGGGAGTCGGCGACATCCTTAAAATGTCCCGTATAATCGAGATTGTTGCGGGTTTTGAGCTTTACCGTGTTGCCTTCGATATATGCCAGTATCCTGTAACCGTCGTACTTTACCTCGAAAACCCACTCGCTGCCTTTGGGAATTTCGGTCGATAGCTTGGCAAGCTGGGCTTCTGTCTTGTCGAAGGGGTTTTTGGAGAAAGACTTTTCTTCCCCTCTCGTTATCTCGTCCATCGTGCGCCCCGTACGGACGCTGCTATCAAACTCGGGCGACACTCCCGTAGCGGCAAACCCATCCTTTTCTTTTATGAGAAGCCAGTTGTCTTTACCGTCTCCCCTGTCGTCCATCCTGACGAGTGCCCATTTTCCCTTAAGCCGGATGCCGTCTATCTCGAATTTAAGGGAGCCTTGCTCCAGCCCCTTTTTGACATCGGTTAAGGGGCGCCAATAGCCTTCGTCCCATATCATAACCGTCCCGCCGCCGTACTCGCCTTTAGGTATTGTGCCCTCAAAGTTGCGGTACTCTATCGGGTGGTCCTCCACCCTCACGGAAAGGCGCCTTTCTTTAGGGTCCAATGATACGCCCTTAGGCACCGCCCAGCTTAGCATGGCCCCCTCCCACTCGAGGCGCAAATCGTAATGGTCGCGTCTCGCTATGTGGTGCTGGATTACATACTTAAGTTCGTTTTCCTCAAGGCGTTTTATGCCCTGGGGCTCGCGGGTTTTATTAAAGTCCCGTTTTTTGTTATAAGTGGAAAGCCTGTTGTCCATAACTGAAATTCTTGCCAAAAGCAATAAAAATATTAAGAGGCCGAATAAACAAAAAAGGCTCCCGAACGGGAACCTTCTTTTCTTAAGAATTTTTTACGCCTGCTATTTTACGGCTTCGTCCTTATATTTTTCCATGAGCTCCTGGTTTTTGTCATAGAACATCTTTACAAGCTCTTTAATGACATCGGGATCGATTTTGCGGCGCATGGCGTCGGTTTCGAGAATGCGTTTGGGGATTTTTACATTGCACTCGTTAAATCCGAGCCTTCTCTTAATGCGCAACTTCGCGGCGTAAATCCTCTCGGCGGTTTGGTTGAGGTCGTCCTCGGTCATATCGATGCCGACGGCGGAAAGCGCCTTAATAGTGGTTGGGTTGTCGTAGAGCCCGCGGGCAAAGAGGCACCCTATCATCGAGTTGATAATGTTGCGATTTACTTCCTCTTTGAATAGGTTATCCACAAGATAGTTTTTGTCGAATTCCTTCATCTTCTGGTCGAGGGAGTAGCCGCCGTTGTCGAGGTGGGAATGCCTGGCGCCGCAGACATATCCGACAATCGAGCCGTAGCCCGTATGATACTGGGGCATTTCGTTTTTGGCTATCTGAAGCCCGAAATCCGCCCCGCCGTATCTTGCTGTTACTTCGCTTACGCCGTTTGCAAGCGCTTTGTAAAACTCCGTCTTGCCCTCGCACATCTTGCGCATGACTTTAATGTAGGTTTCCTTGTCGCCGAACTTTATGGGCATTTGTGTATCGACATCGGTTATGATGCCCTTCTCGTAGGCCTCGGTTGCCCAAGAAAGGCAGCAGCCCGCGGCTATTACATCGAAGCCGATTTCCTCGGCCTCCGAGATAAGCTCCAGAATGTCGTCGGTGTTGTTAATGCCTATGAGGGAGCCGAAAGCCGAAATTAGCTCGTAGTCATAGGACACATTAAAGCTTTCGTAGTCGTAGCCCTCGGCGAACTGCCTTCTTACCTGTCCGATATGGATGCAGCCAATCGGGCAGCCGACGCACGCGACCTTGCGGACAAGGTTTTTCTCGGCGAACTTCTCGCCCGAAATCTCCTCTACGCTCTCGAATTCGGTCTGCTGGAGGTTTCTTGTGGGCAGAGAGCCTATTTTGTTAAGGACTTTTACATTTATCGCCGTGCCGAGGTCGTGATACTTGCTCATAACCGTGGTGTTGGTGACTTTGTCGTAAAGCTCCCTATATGTGGCAAAGTACTTTTTGAGGTCGGGCACCGAGCGCACGCTGTCGCCCGCCGTAACCTGTATCGCCTTGAGGTTTTTGCTTCCGAACACGGCGCCTAAGCCCATCCTTCCGAAGTGTCGGTAGGTATCGACATTAACATTGGCGATTTTGCTCATCTTTTCGCCCGCGGGGCCTATTCTTATAATGCTTCTCTTGCCGCTTCCGCCCTCGACGGTACGGATAAATTGCCCTACCGACTCGGCGCCTATACCGGCGAAGGTACGGGCGTCCTTTATCTCTATGTTGTCTTCGGAAATAACGATATAGCTAAGCTTAGGCGACTTGCCCGTGATAACCACGGCGTCGAAGCCGGCGTTAAAGAGGGTGTAGGCGAGGCGCCCGCCCGCGTAGCTTTCGCCAAGCTCGCCCGTAAGGGGGGAGATGAACATGGCAACCGTTTTGGTCATAACGGGAAGCACCGACGAAGCAGCGCCTATGGCAAATATAATGGGCTGCTCGGGGTCAAGCGGGCTTTTTTCGGGCTTCATGTTTTCTTCCAAAAGCCTTGTGGCAATGCCCACGCCGCCCAGATACTTTTTGAGGTCTTCCCTCATGTCGATTTTTACTTTTTTTGCCGAAAGGTCTATGTGGACGACTTTTATAAATCTTTCGTTAAGCATTCTCGTTTTCCTCCATGCTCAGGCAGTTGTGGGGGCAAAACTTGACGCACATCCCGCATTGGTTGCATACGATGGGGTACTTGTAGCCCTTAACAAAGTGTATCGCCTTGGCAAAGCAAGCCGCCTCGCACTTGCGGCAGCCTATGCAAAGCGCCTTGTTGAGCTTTACGCCGCCGCCCTCCCTGGGGGTGAGAGCTTCTGTAGGGCATACCTCTGCGCAGGCGGGGGTATCCTTGTGGCACCCTCTGCAATGAGTGGCAAAATAACTGCTGTTAAGCCCGCCCAATGTCCTTACCCTGATAGCGGCCATACTGTCGCTTAAAGACTGATGGTTTACCGTCGCGCAAACCCTCTGGCAGGAAAAGCAGCCTATACATTTGTTGATCGCGTCGGACTTAAGAACCTTTGACATAGACCCTCTTAATATTCTTTGAGTTTTACCTTATTTTAACACCTTAAATTGCCCGTATAAAGCAAAAAGCGGAAGGCGTTTTTCGTTATAAAAAAGTAAAACTACAGTAAACTATGCACAAATTTCCGTGCTTTTCGCCGTTTTAGCAGCAAAAAAGGGCTCTTTTCGCAGAACCCTTTTTGTAAATTTTCTTGTAAAAAAGTTTATTATTTAAGATTTAGCGCCACTCTCGCGCCCGTTCGGGTGGCGTCGGCGATCCTTCCCGTCTTTACCGCGTCGCCCACAAGGTAAACCTTCCGGTAGGTGTCCTTTATCTCGTTATAAAGGCGGTTCTCGGGGCGGACTCCCATGGAAAGGACGACAAGATCGGCCCGGATTTCCTTTATCGATTTGTCGCGCACGGACTCGAGGACTATCTTATCCTTTTCTATGCGGGTTAGTTTATGCCCCACAACAATGTGAACGCTGTTTTTGTCCAGCACGGGCTTTACATCGTCTTTGTGCTGCATCCAGGTGTCGGGGGCTATGGTATCCGCCATTTCGATGACGGTAACCTGGTTGCGCTCCGAAAGCATTGCCGCCGTGCCCAGGCCTGTCATTCCCGAGCCTATTACGGCTATGTTTTTGCCCGATATTGGCTTTTCGCAGCGGTAGGCGTCGGGCGAAAGAATTACATTTTCGCCGTTTATGCCCTCGATGTTTCGGGGTACAATGGGCACGCCGCCCGTAGCTATAATTACGGCGTATGGGTCGTATTTTTGGATTTCGCCGGGGGTCGCCTCGGTATTGTATTTTATTTCGGCGCCGCTAAGAGCCGCCGCGTATTCGAGGTCTTTCGCGCACCAGCCGATTCTTGTTTTGAAGTGGCAGCGCTCGGCAACGGCAACCTGCCCGCCCGGCCTGTCCTCTTTCTCCAATACTGTGACTTTAAAGCCGCGCTTAGCCAAAAGCTCGGCTGCGGTCAGCCCCGCGGGGCCGGCGCCGACTACCACCACAGAACGACCGTTTCCGTCCTTTTCGATAGCGGTTTTTTCGCTACCGACAAAGGGGTTAACCGAACAATAGCCGTGGTCGCCAATGTAAGCGTTCTCCTGCATGCTTTCTATGCAATACAGGCAGCATATGCAGCGCTTTATTTCTTTGGTTTTGCCCTCGGCGACTTTGTTTGCCCAATGGGGGTCGGCTATGTGCGGCCTGCCCAAAGAAATTATGTCCTGGCAGCCCTCCTCAATCTGGGCGACAGCCTGTTCGGGGCTTCTTATAAGGTTGGCGGCGATTACGGGTATCTTTACCGCTTCTTTAACCGCCTTAGCCATGTGCTTGCGCCAGCCGAGCTCGAAACTCATGGGTTCCAGCCAGTAGTTGAAGGTGTCGTAGGCGCCCGAAGAAACATCGATGGCGTCGATGCCCGCTTGTTCGAGAATCTTTGCCATTTTCACGCCCTCTTCGAGACCGTAGCCAACCCCCGGCTTGCCTATCTTGTCGTAGCACTCGTCCACCGTCAGCCTTACGATTATCGGGAAGTTTCCTACCCGCTCCCTTATGCCAGAGATAATCTCGAGAAGGAAGCGCATCCTGTTTTCGAGGCTTCCGCCGTACTCGTCCTTTCTCCTGTTGGTGTGCGGGCTTAAGAATTGCTGGATGAGGTAGCCGTGCGAGGCGTGAAGCATTACGCCGTCGCAACCCGACTTGTACACCCTTTCGGCGGCGTCGACGAATTGCTTTATAAGCTTTTTGACTTCACGGTACCTTAAGGCCCTAACCCTTCCGCCCGAAAAATAGCTGGGCTCTACCTTTGAGGGGCTAACCGAGGCGGGCACAAGGTTGTTTTTAATAAGGAATTTGCCAGCCGTGGGCGCGATTTTATATAAAAACTTGCCGTACCCCTTCCAGACCTTGTTGAGCTTTACCGAAAGCGGTATCGTGCCTATCATGAGGCCTACATTCTGCCTGCCCGGGTGGTGAAGCTGTATAAACAGCTTGGCGCCGTGCTTATGTATCCTGTCCGCGAGTTTTTTTAGGGACTCTATATGGTAATCCTTACTCGCGGCGAGCTGGGCGAATGAGGTCGCGCCCGTAACATCGTTTACCCTGGTTACCTCGGTAAAGATGAGCCCGGTGCCGCCCTTTGCCCTTTCCTCGTAGTAGTCGAGCATGGCTTCGGTCGCCGTGCCGTCGAAAGTCCCGAAGCCCATGAGCATGGGAGCCATAGCTATACGGTTTTTGATTTCGCATCCCCCTATTTTGATGGGTTCAAACAGTTTTTCGTAACTCATTGTCCACCTCTGCGTTTTCTAAAAAGACATATTTTTTATAAACAGCTCGTAAAAGAGCCCGTCGTCGAGTTCGGTTACATTTATTATATCAGCAATCCGCCCGCATTCGCCTATCAATTTTTCTTTTAACAGGCACATTATCGCGCCTTTGCCCGCGGCGTTGCCTACGGTTATAGTTTTGTCTTTCAGCCGACAGGGGATAAGCCCGGTATGCGCGGCACTCTGCCTGTCGAGATGATACGCAAGCCCGCCCGCAAGGTATACCTTTGAAAGTTCGCTTATATCGCAGCCCGCTTTTATGAGAAGCACTTCTGTTGCCGAATGTATTGCGCTTTTTGCAAGCTGATACTCTCTTATATCTTTTTGCGAAAGGTAAACCTTATCCGTAATATAAAATCTCGCGTCCCTTATCCTTTCGGAAAGCGGGGTGCCTAAGCCGTCCAGCCTTCCGCTTATGTCGACAACATTGGTTTTTAGAAGAATCGAGATGAGGTCAACCAGCCCCGAGCCGCATATTCCCTTTGCCTCGCCGCCGCCTATTGTCGTATATGTGAGGCTGCCGCCGCTGTAATAAACATGGTCGATGGCGCCCGCCGCGCCGCCCATGCCGCACTCGATATTGCCGCCTTCTAAAGCGGGCCCCGCCGCGGCGGAGGCGGCATAATATTTACCGTTATGCTTTAGAAGTATCTCGCCGTTTGTGCCTATATCGATAAGCAAGGCGTTTTCGCTCGAGCCAAACATCCCGCAGGCAAGCGCGCCCGCAACTATATCGCTTCCGATATAAGCCGAAGCCGAGGGAAGAGTTATATAATTATCGTTATAGACTGCCGAGGTAAAGAGGGGCGTAAACGGCGCCTGCCCCATGCTTTGCGGGCTTCTGCCCAGCAAAAGGTGAAGCATTGTGTTGTTGCCGCAAATGACTGTTTTGGAAATGCCGCTTATGCCGTGCTTTATGCAAAACCTTTTTTTTATATCCTCAATTTGGGCGTTTATTATGTTACATAGCGTTTGCAGGTGCTTGCCAGAGGCGCTAATTCTGCTAAGCACATCCGCCCCGAAGCCAATCTGTCGGTTAAGTTCGCCCATGCCGTCCGTAACCTTGCCGTTTTTAAGGTCGCAAAGATAGGCGGCAACCGAGGTTGTGCCTATATCTACGACAAGCCCGAAACCATCCGCCCCGTCCGTTTGGTATTCGCCTTTTGTTTCGGCAGCGAAAAAAGCCGTGCCCGAATAATCGGGAAGCTCTATTGAAACATCCTCTTTTATGTAGCCTTGGCAACAGTTAAAGTAGCCGTTTTTGATATCTGCGTCAATACTGCCCGACACAAGCTTTGCCGAGCATTTGCCGCAGGTGCCCCTTCCGCCGCAGTCGGCGGGTATAATAATGCCGCGATCTCTTAACCCTTCCAGAAGGTTTTGCCCTTCGTTAACTTCGATTATCTGGGTTTTTCGCGGGGTGATAACGGTTACTTTCATAATCATAAACAGTATACCAGTTTATGCCATTTGCGTCCATACCAAAATTAAAATGGCGAAGGGCGCAAAAAGATTTTTGCGCCCTTCGCCGCTATGCAGAATCGGTATGGATAAATTAGCTGGTTATTTGGCGGGTACGCCCTCGTCGGTCTTTACGACTTCGGCGAACACCCTGTCGAACCTCCTGAGGGCTTCCTCTACTACCTCGTCGGTGGTTGCCATCGAGGTGTAAAGCCTGCTGCCCGCGAGGGTGACGATGCCGTTTGCCATATAGGCTGCGCCCATTTCTTCCATCGCCTCTTTGCGGATGGTCATTATCTTCTTGTTGGATAAAGCGCCTATTAAGGACTTGGGAAGGAACATCGAGGAGAAGTCGTAGCTCATGGCGCCCGAGCACTCGAGGTGGACGATGGAGCCCTGGTTGTAGGCAACATAGGGCAGGTTGTGCTTCTTGATAAGCGCTTTGAGCCCGGCGGTGAGCTTGTCGCCCGCTTCGCCCGCCTTGACGCAGGCGTTGGTCTTTTCGATTTCCTTTATGGTGAGGTAACCCGCATAAGAGGATAAGGGGTTAGCCGCGAGAGTGCCGCCGACATAGGCCTTTGCCTTGAGGGTGCCTACGCCCGCCGCGAGCCTCGAGATATATTCTTTCTTGCCGCCGATGCCGCCCGCCGCGGGATATCCGCCGGCGATAACCTTACCGAAGATGGTAACATCGGGCTCTACGCCGAAGTAGCCTTGCGCGCCGCCGAGGCCTACCCTGAAGCCCGTGACAACCTCGTCGAATATAAACAGGGCGCCGTACTTGTGGGCGAGCTTTAGGGCTTCCTTATTGTAATCGAAATCGATGGGCCTTGTGCCGCTTTCGGGGCCTACGGGTTCTACTATAACCGCCGCCGTGCCGCCCCTCAGGGTGTTGCGCTTTAGCATCATCTCGAGCATTTTGAGGTCGTTTGGCCTTACCTCGTCGGTGAGGCTCATAAGCCTTCTGTGTATGCCGTGGGACTCGAGGAACCTTCTGGTACCCGGTATCTTGAGGCCGTATACCATCTGGTCGGACCATCCGTGATAGGCGCCGCCCATCTTGATTATGCGTGCCTTGCCTGTCACAAGGCGAGCAAGCCTGGTGCTTGCCATAACGGACTCGGTGCCCGAGCCCAGCATACGGAACATTTCGACCGCGGGCATGTGCTTGTTGATCTCCTTAGCGAGAAGAAGTTCCGCCTCGTGGAACAACCCTGTTACGGGCCCGCATTCGTTTATTAGCTCGATAACCTTTTCCCTTACCGCGGGATAGTTGGAGCCGAGAACGGTGGGACCGCCTGCCTGCAGGAAGTCGATGTACTCGTTGCCGTCTATATCATAAAGATAGGCGCCTTCCGCCTTGGTTATGCAGAGGGGGAAGGGTTTGTTGAAGGCGAGATTGTGCTGGACGCCGCCGGGGATGTAATCCTTGGCCTCGGTGGTGATTTCCTTCGATTTTGCGCATTTTTCGTTGAAATACTTAAGAACTGTGCCCTCGTAGTATTCTTTGGATACTTTGTAGATGGGCTGGGATGTGAGGTTCTTGAGTTGCGCGTTGATTTCCTGCGCGGACTCCCACTTGGAAATAGCGTACTGTTTCATTTTCTCTCTCCTATTATCGAGTTTATAATTTTATATACGGACTTTTTGAGCGCTTGAGGGTCGTCGAACTCCTCGCGCATTATAAGCTTTAGGTATACCACGCCGAAGTAGGCGCCCAATATGGCGGAGATTAGCTCACGGTAGGTAAATCTGTCTTCGCCGATGCCTTCCCTTATAAGCTCGTCACGCACTATGCGCTCTAAAGCGATAAAGGAGGAGTTGTCGGTGGAAGATAAAATGCCGTTCAAGAGAATCTGGGCCGAAAGCTTGGGGTAGGGGCAGGTGTCGTCTATTAGTTTTTCGGCGAGGACCTTTATGCCCTCAAGCCCCTTCTTGCCGCTTTTTTTGTAGGCTTCTATGATATCCATTACTGCGACATTGGCGATTTCAAGTATCAGGGCGTCGGTTGAGGCAAAATGCGAGAAAAATGTCGAACGGGAGATGTCCGCCGCCTCGGTAATATCCTCTATTGTCACATTGCCGAGACCTTTTTGTTCGTAAAGGACTTTGGCGTTGTGCATTATGCTTTTATGGGTATTGTCCCTCTTGCGTTTTTGTCGGTTTACCGAACTTCCTTTTATCATGTCCATACTAATCCTACCACACCATTATATGCTTGTCAATACTAAAAATGAACTTTAGTACAATTTTGTATTACGGCTCAAAAACAAACCCTGATCTATCGGGATTCTTCTCTTATTATATCGTAATAATTCAGTTTGAGCGAGTGCCCGCCGTGCGAAATCGCAATCTCGTTTGCCTTGCGCTCTATTTTTGCGTAGGCCGATTCGTGCCTGATAAAGCGCGTTGGGGCGGGATTGCCGTTTATCTCAAACAGCCCGCTATACGCCGCTTTTATACGCCTTTTGCCCGAATGGTATTCCACGGTATCCCCCTTGAACGCTATCTTATTGGCGAGAATTCTGCGGATAAAATCGTGGAAGGTTTCGGTGTCGGTGTCCGAGAGCTCGGTTATGTAAGCGTGATAATTGCCGCCGCTTAAGACATAATCGAACTCTTTGGTTAACGCGGGCGCCGAAGGGTCGCCTTCGGGTTTGGCGAAAAGCACCGAGGCCGCGTAGGCATCGTACGGGCGGTACTTGGGCTTCCCGCTCGCGATAAAGGCTACAAGTACTTTGCCCTTCCTGCCGAAGGCGTAATTATCTATAAACTCAAGCTCGTCGTACCTTTCTTTGGGCAGATAAGCGTGGGTTATGTCCGAGATATGAAACTCCAGCGGCCTTTTGGATTTTGGCAGCTTATAAATGGTTATATTTATGTTTTTGTCCTGTACGCTCATCGGCTGCCTGCCGTTGCCAATCCAATAGCCGGGGGACGCCGAGTGCTTGCGGGGGTTGCCGTCGTCGCGCGCGGGCTGGGTGGTATACAAAGTGAGGTCGGGGGCTATGTTTGCGGTCCATATATGCCCCTGCGCCCCGCAATAATCGGTATTGTGCGCCATTGCCGTAGTGAGGGTATAGTATTTTGTGCGATAGCAGTAAATATTGCCCCGCCCGAGGGCTATGCCGTGGGTCATGAGGTCGAGCTTTTTGGCGATATAATACGGGACATTAAGAAGCCTTAACAGCTTTATATCCAGAAATCTGAAGGGGCTTACAAACTTATTGCGAAACATCTTGTGGCGGCTAAGATACTTAAGGGTATTCATCACAACGGGCGGGTTGGTGAATGTTTCGGCGCCCAGCTGAGCCATTATCTCCTTGTCGCCTTGCCCTATCAGCCCTTCCTTTTCGAGATCTTCCACCGACAGCCCTTCGGAGGTTTTTATAACCCGCTCGCTTTTATCCAAAGCGATATTATAAATAACTTTGGGCAGCTTGTATGCACCCGTCTTGTACATGGCGATAAAGTTTTGCATCATTATAACCTCGACGCCCGTGAGCTTAATCGAGGTATCCGCCTCCCTGGCGCCTTTGGCAATGCTTTCCTCCAAAGAGGAACGGGCCGGGCTTAGGGTGCCCTGCCCTTCCCATATCGCCGCCATGGCTAACTTAAGGCGGTTGCCGTAGATGTGGCTGGATTTGTTGTCGCCGTACATTCGGCTGCTTGCTCCCACAAATGTGTTGTTAGCCGAATGTGCCGCGACATTAAGCCATAGAAGGTCGAAGATTATTTTCATCCGCTCGACGGACTCTTTGTCCCTGCTGTACTGAATGTAATTGGACATCGGGGCGATATCTTCTGCCCAATAGTTATTTGAAAGCCACTCCGAAAAGCCGTAGAGGAATCTCTGCTCCATCCAGATGTTTATGCGCTTAAGCGCCGTTTCCATGTGCTGCTTGCCCGTCATTCCGCTGTTTATAAACAGCTCGTCCTGCCATTCCTGCCCGTGCAGGTATTCGCTTACGGCAAACAGAATCTGGTGGTTTTCCGACCAATAGCACATGCTGTCATAGCCCGGCCTGTCCATCCAGTATTTGAACCCGAGGCAGGTTTTCTTAATAAGCTCCCTGACGCTTTGGGTAAGTATATCGTAGCAATCCTTATACAGGCGGAAAAGAAGCTGCAGCCTGAAATCGGCGCAGTCGTAGCGGTTTTCTATATATTTAATGGTTGGCGCCAGGCTGTCGAGAATATACTTCTCGGTTACATTAACGCCTTTGGGTATCTTGTCGGGCTCGGTGAGATAGACATACACATTGTATAGCCCCTGCGGGTCCAAAAACTCCTCGGGCAGGTCGGGTATGGGCTTTTTGATGACGGCAATAAAGATATCGGCAATCACCCACAGCAGCGCCGCGCCGATAATCGACAAGAACACATAAAGAAAAATCATATATCACCTACCTTGC
The DNA here is from genome assembly GCA_002385605.1 of Christensenella sp. UBA3944. GTDB lineage: Bacteria > Bacillota > Clostridia > Christensenellales > DTU072 > Firm-09. Next base: position 8,129 of record DGDU01000023.1, on the reverse strand, counting down.
CTCGTCACTTTTGTTTTGATGCTTTGTTACAAAAGCGCGCAGGTTTTCCCGCGAAAAACATAACGGCTCGGACTAATTCCCCGCCGGTCAATAAAAAAAGGGGTTAACCCCTTTTTAATTTAATAACTTGCTTACACTTTTCGACAATGTCCTCGGCGTTAAGTCCGTACCTCTTTTTAAGGTAAGGCATTTTGCCGACCTCGCCGAAAGCGTCCTGAACGCCGACCGAAAGCATGGGCACGGGGCACTCCGCCACCAAAACCTCGGCAACTGCGCTCGCCAAGCCGCCTATGACATTGTGGTTTTCGGCGGATACCGCGCAGCCCGTCTTGCGAACGGACTTGACGATTGCCTCTTTGTCCACGGGCTTAATCGTGTGTATGTTTATAAGTTCGGCGTTTATGCCCTCTTCTTTGAGCATCCGGACGGCCTTAAGCGATTCCTGTACCATGATGCCCGAGGCGAATATGCTTACATCGCTGCCCTCGGCAACGGTGTCCGCCTTAAAGAGGTCGAACTCGTAATCTTCACCGAACACATCGTCTATAACCTTGCGGAATAGGCGGATGTATACAACGCCGTAATAATCCTTAATTACGGGCAGCGCCTTGGCAAGCTGTACGCCGTCCGTGGGCTCGAATATTACTATCTGGGGGATGCTCCTCAGTACGCCTATATCTTCCATGCTCATGTGGGTGCCGCCGTTAAGCTCGGCCGAAATACCGGGGTCGGTGCCCACTATCTTGACATTCTGCCTGGCGTAGGCGCAGGACACGGCTATCTGGTCGCAAACCCTGCGGGTTGCGAAAGGCGTGAATGTCGTAACAAAGGGCTTGTACCCGTAGCTCGAAAGCCCCGCCGCGACGCCCACCATATTCTGCTCGGCAACGCCTACATCGAGGGCCCTGTCGGGGAACTCCGCCCTGAGCGACCATGTGCCGCTTGCCTTGGCAAGGTCGGCGTCCACGACGACAACCTTGGGGTCTTCCATCATCATTTCTTTGAATTTCTGGACGAATACCGCTCTAATCTCTGCCATTGTTATGCCCTCCTGATTTCCTCGATCGCCCTCTGGGCGTCCTCTTGGGTAAAGGGCATATTGTGGTTGGCATATCCCTTTGCTTCGACGAAGGGAACGCCCTTGCCCTTTATAGTGTTGGCGATAATCATCGTCGGTTTTTCTTTCTGCGCTTTGGCGCTCTTTATTGCCGCCTCGATCTGGGCAGTATCGTGCCCGTCTACGACAATGACATTCCAGCCGAAGCTTTCCCAGCGCTTGTCCACGGGCTCGACTTTGTTGATATCGGCGGTGTTTCCGTCTATCTGCATGCCGTTGTTGTCGGTAAAGACAATAAGGTTATACAGCTTCTTCTGGGCGGCAAACATGGCGGCTTCCCAAATCTGCCCTTCCTGGCTTTCGCCGTCGCCTATTATGGCGTAAATGTAAGCCCCGTCCTTATTGAGCTGGCTTCCGATTGCGGCGCCTACCGCGCAGCTCATGCCCTGCCCGAGGCTTCCCGTAGTCATATCGATACCGGTAGTGAGGTTCATATCGCAATGGCTGGGAAGTTTTGTGCCGCCTTGGTTGAGGGTAAGAAGCTCGGACTTGTCGAAATATCCTCTGTTTGCTAGCGTGGCGTATACCGCGGGCCCCGCGTGCCCTTTAGAAACTATTAGCCTGTCGCGGCCGGGCATTCGGGGGTTTTGGGGGTCGATATTCATTTCCTTGAAGTACAAAACAGCAAGGATTTCTACCAGCGAAAGGCAGCCGCCTATATGCCCTACGCCTATGGAAGCTATACATTTTACGATATCCTCCCGGATATCTTTACATATTTCTGTTAGGTTCATATCACTCTCCAAATAATACCAAAAATGTATTCAATTTAGCCTAACACTTTAATATATTTTTGTCAATATACTTTGACATTATAAGGTGCACGATACGCAACAATTACAAAGATTGTCTATAAAAAACCCGCAATAGGCGCGGCTATTTGCTATTCGCAAAAACATTGATAAAATCTTCGTTAATTTTTGCCGATACGGCAATGATGCAACAAAAATCTTTTTGTTTTTGCGGATAACATCCGGGGTACTAAAAAAGGCCGCTTGGCGAGCGGCCTTTTTTGTTTGAGGTGATCGGAGTTATCCGATATCTTTTAGCATATTGTGGTACATGCCCATCCAGAAAGGCAGGGTGTATGTTGTGGCGCCTTCCATATGGTTGGGGTTGTAGTTGCCGTGCAGGTCGTAGGTCGGGCCGTTGTACTTATGCAGAGATCTTTCGTCGGGTGCTGCGACCGCCCATTTGAGTTTGGCTGCCGGCCCGAGAAGATTGATATAAGCCATGGCGCCGCTCATGTCTAGCTTACCGTCTGCGCAATCGTAAGAGAGGGGATAGCCGTCATTTATGCCGATACCCTTAAGGTTAATTTCGGCGATGTCGTCGCGAAGCTGGCTGGATGCGGAAAGCTTCCTGAGGTCTATGGGATGGCGGGAAAGCGACCACGCCGCCGTTTCGAGAACATTGTTGCCGTAGGCGTCCTTTACTTCCTGTCCGGGATAGGCAAGCTGGTAGATGTAATACCACAGCGGGTTCTCGCTGTATTTTATGGATATCCACCATTGGTCTATCGCCGAGCGATAGTAATTCAGGAGCTCGGCGTTGTCTTCGGTCTGGAAGAGGATGTAGAATGCAAGCATCGCCATCTCCTCGTCCGAATAGTTGAGGAACAGCCTTGTTAACATTTCGGCTAAGGGCGAGCCGAACTTAAGCTGCGATTTTACGGAGTTTATGAATTTTGGGTTGTCGATGAAATTGGAGAACTCTCTTTCGACTGTAAGCTGCAGCACCATATAACATTGCTGTGCGTATTGCGCCATAATCTTTGCGTACTCGTAAGCGGGGTCTAAAGCCGCCATCATGTACTCGTTATTCCACTTTTCGTATCCCGTAACATAATGGGCGACCTTAAACAAGCTTAGCGCGACCGCCGCGGTGAGGGGTGCGCCGCCGAGCTGCGAGCTGTTGTAGAAGAACGCCCTGTTGAACTTGCTCCAGGTGCCGGGCTGCCCGCTGCCGTCCACCATCATATAGCTGTTGTCGGTGATGTGCTGGGCAAGCCTGTCCATAGTCGAAGCGATTATCTCCTTGATTTCGGGGTCTTCGGAGCCGATGATGTCGAAAGCTATCTTGTACAGGAAAAGGTGCCCTATCAGCTCGTCCGAGCTGGTGTCACCTTTATAGACGATATCGTCAATCTTGTAGCCTTCGCCGATAAGGTCGTTCCACAGCCTTTGCGGAATGGTGCCCGAGGCGTCTACCACGACGCCCCTGAGGTTCTCGCCGTTTAGGTAGTATCCTAATTGGTTTTCGGTCTTTGTCGAAACGCCGGTCGCCGTGCCGTCGCCGTTGAACGACCAGTAAATATAGCCGTCCACGGGGTTGTTCTCTTCGCGGAAGGAGTAGGTTCTCGAAACATAGCCCTCGAGGTTGCGGGTGCGCTTGGCAAACTGCTCCTCTACCGCCCTGGGGTCTGCCCAATCGCTCTCGGTAAAGGGCTTAAGGTAATTTTCCTGCAGGAAGTAGGAGCTTTCGCCCGTTTGCATATATTTGTTGTAGGCGTACTCGAACGCCGCCGCCGGGCTGACATCGGGTATATTCAACGAATAATCGCCGCCCTCTTTGAGCGCCACTTCGGAAAGATACCTGCCGTTGGCGGGGTCGTACATAGCGTTGGGCTGATACCTTATATAAGCGTCAACCGTGCCCTGTCTCATTGTAATATTGGAAAGAAGGAGGACAGCCTCGGTGGAGATGTATGCGCTTCTTCTTGCCGCCTCTTTCTGCTCGTCGGTAGCGACCGAGGAGTTTTTAAGCACACTGTAGCGCATAAGCTCGCCCGCGGCGTACATCGATGTCCAAAGGCCGTCATTGTCGGTTTCGCGGGGCTTCCACTCGCCGTTTATGTACGCTGCCTCGGAGACCATGCCGCGGCGCTGCACATAGGTTTCGGTGGCCTCGCTCATCATTATGGCCTTCTCGATGCCGCTCATCCTTACCATCTGTATGTGCGTGACGCCCTCTTCCATTATAGCCCAGATGCCGTTTTCGCCGTCGGCGGCAATGGCAAGCACGGGGGCGTCCTTTTTATAAAGGTACCTGTCGCCCATAAACCTTTGGTATATATCGCGGGAATTAGTGGCGTTTTGGTCATACCTCAAGACGCCGTAGGGCTGTATCGTCCAGACAGCGTTATCTGCCGTTACCGCCCTCTGATACTGCGTATAATCGGTTATTCCGGCGACAAAACCGGGGATATCCGCGTGCCCGTGAGCATAATATGATACAAGTTTTTGATAGTTGTCGCCCAGGGTTACCGCCTCGCCCTGATAATTTACAATCTTCGCGGGGGTGCCTTTGCTCTTGGACTGCTTTACAATCTTAAGCTTGACGGTGGCCTTTTCGCCCAAAGAGTTTTTGGCCTTTACCCAAGCCGTGCCCGGCTTGAGCGCCGTCACTCGCCCCCAGACATCGACGGTGGCTTTGCTCTTGGGGGATACGCTCCACTCCAGCCTGCGGTCTGTTACCGTGTCGGCAAAAGCATAGTCCACCGAGCGCGAATCGCCCACCTCTAGCTCCCACTTTTCAGGTACGATAAGCCTGAAGTTGCCCGTATCCGCGTTGCAGCCGAAAAGCGCGAACGCCGAAATAAACATTACGGAAATCAATAAAGCTACACAAACAATTCTCTTCCTCATAATACCTACCTAAAAAATTTTATTATAGGCACAAAAAAATCAGTATCTCCGATTAAGAAATATTATAACATCAAAGCAAAAATGTTTCAATACGGTAATTTGGGATACGACCGTTAAAGTTCGCTGTTGACATACCCGGCTTTGGGTATTAATATATATTTGATTAATTTTTGGAGGATAGAGATGAGAAAACGGATTTTAATTCTCCTTTTGCTTGCGGCGCTGATCCTGCCCACCGTGCTTGCGGGCTGCGCCCGGAAGGAAAAAATTCATATCGTCTTCCTCGGCGACAGCATAGCCGAGGGCATCGCCGGTATGAGGCCGGTATCCGAGCGCGAAAGGGACGCCTACTACGGCGTGCTTGGCATACGCAATGGGTACGACTTCAAAAACCGCGCCATAAGCGGCTCGCGCTCACGCGACCTGTTGAGGCGCCTTAAAGAGGAAGACAAGGGAATAAGGATGGCGCAGACGCTTGTAAGGACAGCGGATATCGTGCATGTGTCGATTCTCGGCAACGACCTTCTTCTTGCCGACATCGGAAGGCTTATTACCTCGACCGCGGCGGGCGATTATACCTACATAAACGAAATTGTGGCGACCGCCGCCACCAACATAGCGGGTATTGTCGAAACCATAAAGGATTACAATCCCGACGCCCTTTTCATTATCCAGCTTGTGTATAACCCCATTTTTGAAAACTCGACCTTAATTACGGCAAAGGCGCGCGCCGACCTCGAGGAACTAGGCGTATATCCCGAGGATTACAGAAGGCTTGCAGACGAGCTCGTCAGCATGGTAAACAAAGTTGTGTACGATTACCTCGACGAGCATCCCGGGGCGTTCTACATCGTAGATATGCAGAAGGAATATAACCGCATCCTCGCCGAGAACCCCGAGCGCGGCAAGGCTATGATATTTGTAGACGACGCCCATCCCTCCAGCGAAGGGCACGCCGTTATGGCCGACATGAACCAGAAGATTCTTGAGGCCACGGGATACGCCAATCCCAAGACGGCGCTCAAAAACTACAAGAAGATGCGCATAGAGCAGCTCAACAGGCTTTACAGCGAAACAGTAAATGTCAAATCGGTCAAGAAGCAAATCAACAAAGCCAAATCCTGCGAGGAAGTGACCGAAATTTACTACGCCGCCATAAAAGACAAAATGCCCGATTATTATTAATAGGATAAGGAGAGAAAGCCATGAAAAAAGCAAAAAGATATATATCGTTGATCCTTATTGCGGTACTTGCCCTCTCCTGCCTTGCGGCGCTTGCGGCATGCGACAAAAAAGATGACGGCCACAGACTGGTAGAGCAGGAAACCATATATTACATTAACACCAAAGACAGCAAGGTAAAGAATTTCCCCTTGGGCGTGGCATTGGACAAGAACAACAGCATGCTCATTTTAAGGCCGGACGGCACCGCCACCTTCAGGCTGCAGACAATTAAAGGCCTCAGGGCGGCCCTTGAACTCTTTAACTTAGATGTCGAGGGTACCGACCTCAGCATAATACTCAATATGCTTTACGAGTACCTGCCCGGGCTGGACTTTACAGACCTCAGCAAGACTCTTGAGGTATTTGAGGGCGGGCTGAAAATAAAGCTTCTGGGCATCGATCCCGCCAACGAAGAGCTTCAGGCGATGTTCACCTACATAGCCGAGACGGGCACCCTTCCCGCCCAGCTTATAATACCCGACGGCTTCGGGCTGGAGATTAACACCACCTACTACATAAAGGATGTCAAGTCCGGGTACAGCGGCATTACCTATACGGGAATCTATATGGGCAACAGCCACGAGGACGGCGAGCCCTTCCTTATGTTCGACCTTACAACCGACGAAAAAGGGCAACCCCTCGTTATAATGGATTATGAGATTATAAACCTCTATATCCTCGCGAGCCCCAGAGCGGCGGAATAAGCAAGAACCTTACAAACAACGCGGGCTGCCCTCAAACGGCAGCCCTTAATTTTGCCGAAAAATATGCCCCGCTTCTAAAGCGGGGCAATCAAATTATAACCGAAAGGAAATGGGCTTATCTGCCCGTAACCACTATCTTAGATACCTCGATGGCGGTTTCCACCCATTGCGTGCCGTTGCCGTCGGTGTGCAGGGTTGCGAACAGGAAAGGATAGCCGTCCTCGGCGACATTGTTTACGCCCATATATATATTGGTGAAATTGCCGTTTCTTTCGATGTAGTAATAGCCCTTAAGCTCGACCGAGAAATCCTGGGGAATCATAAAGCCCTTGGGGATTATAAGGTTGGCCGCCAGCGAGTCAGTAAGGGCTTTAATATATTTGTTTTCAAAATCCAGATTGATGTTTATGCCCACGCTCTTTACAAGCTCGACGATTTTTGGAAGGTCGCTCAAGTCGAAACCGGGGAAGAGGTTATTTATATACACCTCTATGCCCGTGTCGAAGTTTCCGCCCTTGCCCAGAGCGCCGCTTATGTCCAAACCGTTGCCTATTATGGCTGCAAGGCCTACATTGGCAAGGAAGAGCGTCGATTTGTCGGGCACGAGCTTAAGGCTGAAGGTGCCGTCGGCGTTGAAGTAAAAGCCCGACTGCTCTTTGTCGAACAGGCTGCTGTCGCCGCCGTCGCCCCCGCCGATAAGGCTGGCGATGTTAAGTTCTTTGCCGTCAAGTTTTATCGATTCGAGCTTGAATACGGTATCTTCCTTAAATATCTCGCCTTTTTTGGGCGTAACCTCTTTTCCCGCGTAAATCGGGGTAATCCCTCTTACCGCCTTGAAATACGCCTCCGACACATCGGTAAAGCTCTTTGCTCTCCTTACGGCTTTTGACGCCGCTTTAACATCAACTTCGGTATCGGCAAAGAGCCTCTCTAATTGCTCGTTTCTAATTTTCTTATACTGCCTGAGGGCGGGCCTTTTCCTGGCAAGCCCTAAGGATATCAGCTTGTCCTGTATCAGGCTTGCCATAACGGCGTGCCCTTCGTTAGAGGGGTGCAGCCAGTCGTCGTATATGAGGGCTACGCCTTCGTCGTAGTTTTCTTTATACTTGTTGTCGAAAGCCGTATAGGCGTCTATAACCTCGAAAGCGTCGGGGTGCTTGTCAAGGTAATCGTATATAACGCTGTTTAGCCTGTTGAGAAGGTAGGTGCCCACGGTGCGGATTCGGGAGGCGTCGCCGTTAAGGGCGTCAAGCAGCCTTTGCTTCCTCGCGGGGGTAAGTAGGGTTGTCGCGGCGTCAAGAGGGTTGTAAACGGTGTTCACCATCAGAACGGCGTCGGGGTTTAACTCCTTAACCTTTTCTATGCACAGCGTGAAGTATTGGGTGGCGCGGTCTATCATCCTGTCGATATTGCCATATTCTTCTCTCGCAGCCTCGT
>DGDU01000043.1 GCA_002385605.1 Christensenella sp. UBA3944 | reverse complement strand
CGATTTTACTTCAGAGGCATAGTGACTTCATCAGTTATTAATTTACCTCTACTATAATAATACTAATAATAAAAGGAAATGCAATATAGCTTGCCAACTATTTACTATTTTATTATTTAATAGATTTTTCCAATCCCGAAAAAAAGCCGCCCTCGGGAAGAATTAAGCGCCGGATATGCCGCTTAAAGGCTGCTTGTTTACAAACATTCATGCCGGGGACAAGGGCGGTCTACGCAACAAAAAAGCGGGAAAAAACCCGCTTCGATTGACTCGCGATTCCAAGAAAAAATACTTCCGTTTTATGGTTTTTGTTATCCGCGATCCGGCGGATTAACGCGGTTTGGGATACCGTATCGCAATTATGGTACCTCCCATCAGTTGTTGGGAAGAAGCATATAAACATCGTCGTGGCGGCCCATAACGATTGCGTGGTCCTGCTTTTCAAACACATAGCTTGCCTCGGGCATGGGGATAAGCAAAGAGCTTTTTTTAATCGCCAGAATGTTTATGTTGTGGGTTTTGCGTACATTTATGCCCACAATGCTTTTGCCCACCCACTTGTGGGGCACGGCAATCTCGAAAATGGCGTATTCTCCGGTAAGCTCGATATAATCGAAGATATTTTTGGTATTATAGCGTATCGCAACCTTTTCGGCAATGTCGCGTATGGGGTAAACCACCTCGTCGGCGCCGTTTTTAAGCAGGAACTTCTTCTGGATATCCCTGTCAGCCACCGACACCACCACCTTTGCGCCGTATTCTTTAAGAAGCGAAGTTATCTCCAGCGAGGACTGAAAATCCCCGCTGACCGTAACAAAGCAGATGTCGAAGCTGCCGACGCTTAGTTTTTCAATAACGGCGGGGTTGGTGCAGTTAGCTATCATGGCGTTTGTGAACATCGGCGAAAGCTCGTTGATAACTTCCTCCTCCCTGTCGACAATCATTACCTCGTTGCCGAACGCCTGCATCTTTTCGGCGAGTATGACGCCGAATTTGCTCATGCCTATAATTAGTACGGATTTCATTTGCCTGCCTCCTTGGGGCTATCCTATTTGTATCGAGTCCAGCGGACGCCTGATATCGGGATTTTTCTTGTGCGATGCCATCGAGTAAAGCAGTGTCATTACACCTACCTTTCCGAGGAACATCAGAACGATAAATACTATCTTCGTGACGGTGCCGATATGCGGCGTTATGCCCAGGCTTAACCCCGTCGTGCTTAGCGCAGCGACGACCTCGAAACTTACCTCCGCAAACGAGAAAGGTTCCGCCGCAAGTACGATTATGGTAGCTATAGCTACCGAAATGAGGTATGTAGCGAATATACACACAGATTGAAGCAAGAGAATCATGGGCATTCTCTTCCTGCCGATTTGCAGATCTTTCCTGCCACGGTACGCCGCGAAGGTGCCGAAAATTATTATCACAAAGGTCGTAATTTTTATGCCGCCCGCCGCCGAGCCCGTATTGCCGCCTATAAACATCAAAGACATCGTAAGGGCGGTTGTGGAGTCCGAAAGCTCCCTCATACTGTAAATCGAAAATCCCGCCGTGCGCGGGGATACAGACAAGAACAGCGACGACAAAAGCTTCTGCCCCGCGTTCAGGCCCGAAAAAGCGTTGTTTCGCTCAAACAGGTAAAACAGCAAAGCGGGAGCGAGAATGAATATCAAGGTGGCGCAAAGTACGATTTGCGTATGCGTCTGATACTTTCTGAACCTGAAGCCCTTTGCCAGCACATCGTTCCACACCACAAAGCCAAGGCCGCCAATCAAAACTAAAACGGAGACGGTGATAAGGACCAGCGGGTCGTTACTGTACGCCGAAAGCGAAGAAAAGGGCGAGTTTACGCCCATAAGGTCCATTCCAGCGTTGCAGAAGGCGGAAACCGAATGAAAAATAGCGAACCACAGCCCCCTGCCAACGCCGTACTGCGGGCAGAAGCGTATGGCAAGAAGGGCGGCGCCCAATGCCTCAAATATGAGGGTGCCCGCAACTATGCGGTATATAAGCCTGGCGCTGTCCGAAAGGCGTGAGCCTCCAGAAGCGTGCATAATAGTGAGGTTGTCGTAAAATCCGGGCTTGCCTTTCATCGCGACGATAAAAAGGGTTAAGATGGTCATTATGCCGATCCCGCCCACTTGAATGAGGAAAAGTATTACAATCTGCCCGAAAAGCGTGAAATGCGAATAGGTATCGAAGAGCGCGAAGCCCGTCACGCAGGCCGCCGACGCCGATGTAAACAGGGCGTCAAGATAGGATATCACGCCTTGCCTTGTCGAAACAGGTAAAACCAAAAGTATACTGCCAAACAGAATGAGCGCTACATAACCCAGCAAAACCTTTTGCCAGTCTGACAGTATGTGAGCGCGCTTATTCATCATCAAACTCCGAAAACGGGTTTCCCGCTTCCAATATTAACCCCCAATGTATTTATTATGCCCGGAAAGGCGGTTATTTTTGGGTAGCCGCTTTTATGAATTCGCGGAATATGGGGTGCGCCTTGTTGGGGCGGCTCTTGAACTCCGGATGGAACTGCACGCCGATATAGAACTTGTGCGAGGGTATCTCGATGGCCTCCACAAGGTCGCCCGAGGGGGATTTGCCCGAGAACACAATGCCCTTGTCCTCGAACTCTTTAATATAATCGTTGTTGAACTCGTATCTGTGGCGGTGGCGCTCCTGGACTAGCTCGGACTGATAGATTTCGGCAAGCCTTGTGCCCTTCCCTATCGCGCAGGGATACGCGCCCAGCCTCATCGTGCCGCCCTTATGCAGCACGGCATATTGCTCGGGCATGAGGTCTATTACATTATGCTTGCCTTCGGGCGAGAACTCCCTGCTGTCGGCGTCCTTATAACCCAAAACATTGCGCGCGAACTCTATGCAAGCCGTCTGCATGCCGAGGCAGATACCGAAGTACGGCACATTGTTTTCGCGGGCGTACTCGGCCGCTATAATCTTGCCCTCGATGCCCCTGTCGCCGAAGCCGCCGGGCACCAATATGCCGTCGGCGTCGCCCAGAAGGCTCTTTACATTTTCTTCGGTTACGGATTCGGCCTCTATCCACTTGACGCGGACATTCACATTGTTTTCAAACCCGCCGTGCTTCAGCGCCTCTACGACGGACATATAGGCGTCGAACATCTTTACATACTTGCCGACAAGGGCGATGGTGACTTCCTTATCGATTTTGCTTATCCTGTCGAGGAGGCATTGCCACTCAGAGAAGTCGAAGTGTTTGTCGCTAAGCTTTAGCTCGCGGCAGACGACCTCAAACAGCCTGTTGCGCTCGAACATCGCCGGCGCCTCGTAAATCTTATCGACGGTGAGGCTTTCTATAATGCAGTCGGGCTTGACATCGCAGAACAACGCAAGCTTTTGCTTGGTGTCTTCGTCAAGCTCCATTTCGGTTCTCGTGATTATAATATCGGGGTTGATGCCCATGCTCCTCAGTTCTTTTACCGAGTGCTGCGTGGGTTTGGTCTTAAGCTCGCCGCTGCTCGCGATATACGGCACGAGGGTAACATGAATATACAGGCAGTTTTCTTTGCCCACCTCGCGGGATATCTGCCTTATGGCCTCTATGAAGGGCTGGCTCTCGATATCGCCTATTGTTCCGCCTATTTCGGTCATAACAATGTCGGACTCGTTCTTTTTGCCTACGGCGTAAATAAACTCTTTAATCTCGTTGGTGATGTGGGGTATATATTGCACGGTCTGCCCGAGGTAATCGCCGCGCCTTTCTTTATTGAGAACATTCCAGAACACTTTACCCGTTGTGAGGTTGGAGTAGATGTTCATGTTCTCGTCTATGAACCTCTCATAGTGCCCGAGGTCGAGGTCGGTTTCGGCGCCGTCTTCGGTTACAAAAACTTCGCCGTGCTGACAAGGGTTCATGGTCCCCGGATCAAGGTTGATATAAGGGTCCAGTTTTTGGGCAACGACTTTGTAACCCCCCGATTTAAGAAGGCGGCCCAGCGAGGCCATAACAATGCCTTTGCCTAAACCGGAAACAACTCCACCTGTTACAAAAATAAACTTGGTCATATCCTTTCTCCTTAGAACCATTAAAAAAGCGCCCTTTACACTTTCGTGAAGGTTAAAGGAACGCCCCTTGTTCGATAGTATTTTACTATTGTAGTGCTAAATTGTCAAGCCCGATTGCAAAGAATAGGCCCGCCCCTTTAACAGTTTTACGACTTGACGATAAGGCTCTTGCCTTCCATCTCGGCGGGCTTTTCGATGCCCATCATATCTAGAAGGGTGGGCGCGACATCGGCAAGAATTCCGCCTTCGGCCAATTTGAAATCGCCCTCTTTTACGACGATAAAAGGCACGGGGTTGGTGGTGTGCGCGGTGAAGGGGCTGCCGTCGGCCTCCATCATCTTGTCTGCGTTGCCGTGGTCGGCGGTAACTATGGCCTGCCCGCCCACCGACTGAATGGCCTCAATAAGCCTCTTGAGGCAGCCATCCACGGCGGTAACCGCTTTTACGGCGGCGTCAAACACGCCCGTATGCCCTACCATGTCGCAGTTTGCGTAGTTAAGGATCATGACATCGTACTTGCCCGACTTTACAAGCTCTATCGCTTTGTCGGTTACCTCGTAGGCGCTCATCTCGGGCTTAAGGTCGTAGGTCGCAACCTTGGGCGAGGGTATAAGCACCCTGTCCTCTCCGGGGTTGGGGGCCTCGACGCCCGAATTGAAGAAGAATGTCACATGGGCGTACTTTTCGGTTTCGGCTATGCGAAGCTGTTTAAGCCCCTTCTGCGCGAATATCTGGCCGAGGTTGTTTGTAAGGCTCTGGGGCAAAAACGCCGTGTGAATCTCGTTAAAGGTTGCGTCATACTGGGTGAACCCGACATAATGGGGCGCAAGGAAGCCGCTCTTTCTCTCGAAGCCGGTGAAGTCCTCTTTTATCAACGCCCTCGTTATCTCCCTGGCCCTGTCGGGGCGGAAGTTAAAGAATATAATGCTGTCACCCTTTTGTATCCTGCGTACGGGCTTGCCGTCTTTGCAGATAACGGTGGGCAGTATAAACTCGTCGGTTACGCCCTTAGCGTAGCTCTGGGTAGCCGCTTCGACAGCGTTGCGGGCAACCTCACCCTCGCCCATCGTAAGGGCGTCATAAGCCTTCTGGACGCGCTCCCATCTGTTGTCGCGGTCCATGGCGTAATACCTGCCCATAACCGAGGCTATGGTGCCTATGCCGGCGTTGTCCACATAATCTTGCAGCTGCTTTAGGAAATGCGCGCCGCTGGTGGGAGGCACATCCCTGCCGTCCATAAAGCAATGGATATATACATCGCTAAGGCCTTCGCGTTTGGCAAGCTCTATGAGGGCAAACAAATGCTCGATATGGCTGTGCACGCCGCCGTCGGACAAAAGCCCGAACACATGCAGAGCGTGCCCGTCCTTTTTGGCGTTTTGCACGGCGTCCAGGAAGCACTTATTTTTGAAGAACTCGCCGTCCTCTATATCCTTGGTAATGCGGGTAAGCTCCTGATACACGATGCGCCCTGCGCCTATATTGATGTGCCCTACCTCGCTGTTGCCCATCTGTCCTTTGGGAAGCCCGACATCGAGCCCGCTTGCGCCTATGGTGGTATATGGATATTTCGCCATAAGCGAGGAAATAAAAGGTATTCCCGAAGCCTTAATGGCGTTGCCGTACACCTCGTCGCTTATAGCGAAGCCGTCTAAGATAATTAAAGCGTTAAACATAAAAATTTCACCTTATGTAATTTGGTCGATTGAGTATTACAGTTGCCGCAATAGCGCGCAAATCTTCATATTAACCGAGCGGGCGGGTTCCTAATTCACGGAAGACCCGCCCCGGTTATTAATCGCTATAACGAATAGGGCGCATGAGCTTCGCCCGGCAAAGCCGTTTACTTCGCGCTGTTTACGATAACCGCGAAGTCCTCGGCTTTAAGGGAGGCGCCGCCTATGAGGCCGCCGTCGATTTCGGGCATGGCGAGAAGCTCTGCCGCGTTCTTTGCGTTCATGCTGCCGCCGTACTGAATGCGCATGGCGTTGGCCGCGGTTTTGCCGTACAGCTTGCGAACGGCCTTGCGGATGATGGCTATGGTGTCGTTGGCATCCTGCGAGGTGGCGGTCCTGCCCGTGCCGATTGCCCAAACGGGCTCGTAAGCTATAACAACCTTCTTGAGGTCGATCTTCTCGAAGCCCTTGAGAGCGGCGTTGGTCTGGCGAACAACGACCTCGGTGGTCTTGCCGGCTTCCCTCTCCTCGAGGGTTTCGCCGACGCAGATTATAACCTTAAGCCCCGCGGCTATAGCGGCTTTGGCTCTGGCGTTTACGGACTCGTCGGTTTCGCCGAAGTATTGCCTTCTCTCGCTGTGGCCAACTATAACATACTGAACCTTCTGCTCGAGGAGCATTTCGGCGCTTATCTCGCCCGTGAAGGCTCCCTTGGGCGCCCAGTGAACATTCTGCGCGCCAAGCTTTATATTGGTACCGCGAACGGCGCGGCGGGCCGCGTCAAGATCGGTAAACGGAACACAAACAACGACTTCGCACTTGGCGTCCTTCACGAGGGGCGCTATCTGCTTGATAAGTTCTTTGGTCTGAGCGTTGTTGTTATTCATTTTCCAGTTGCCAGCTATGATTTTTCTTTTCATTTCGTTCTCCTCTAATAAATTTATATTATAATTTTCCGCCTTTAACCTGTATATGCAAATAAATGGATCCCTGGCTTATTTGTCGTTCAGGCAAGCCACGCCGGGAAGCTCGAGGCCTTCCAGGAACTCAAGCGAAGCGCCGCCGCCCGTCGAAATGTGGGTCATCTTGTCGGCGAACCCGAGCTGTTGCACAGCTGCCGCGCTGTCGCCGCCGCCGATAATGGTTATGGCGTCGGACTCGGCGAGAGCCTTGGCAACCGCCTTGGTGCCTTCAGCGAACTTCTCCATCTCGAAAACGCCCATGGGGCCGTTCCAGATGACGGTCTTTGCGGCCTTAACCGCGCTCGCGAACAGCTCGCGGGTCTTGGGGCCGATGTCGAGGCCCTGCCAGCCTGCTTCGATGTCGCCTTCGACAACCTTGCTGTTGGCGTCGTTGGAGAATTGGTCGGCAACAACGGTGTCTATGGGAAGAAGAAGGTTAACATTGCGGGCTTTAGCCTTGGCGAGAAGCTCTTTGGCGAGGTCGATTTTGTCTTTTTCGCAAAGCGAATCGCCGATGTTTACGCCTTTGGCGGCCTCGAAGGTGTAGGCCATGGCGCCGCCTATAATGAGGGTGTCAACTTTTTCAAGCAGGTTGTTTATAACGCCAATCTTGTCGCTAACCTTGGCGCCGCCAAGTATGGCGACGAAGGGGCGGGCGGGGTTTTCGAGGGCGCCGCCCATTATTTCAAGCTCTTTGCCGATAAGGAAGCCGGCCACGGCGGTCTTGGCAAAGCCGTACTGAACAATACCCGCCGTCGAGGCGTGTGCCCTGTGGGCGGTACCGAAAGCGTCGTTTACATATATATCGCAGAACTCCGAAAGCGCCTTGCAGAAGGCCTCGTCGTTCTTTTCTTCTTCTTTGTGGAAGCGCAGGTTTTCGAGAAGGACTATCTCGCCGTCCTTGCAGGCGGCAACCTTGGCTTTGGCGTCCTCGCCGATTACATCAGCGGCGAAGGTGACCTCTTTACCGAGAAGCTCCGAAAGCTTTTCGGCTACGGGGCGAAGGCTGTACTTCATATTGAATTCGCCCTTGGGCCTGCCCATGTGAGAGCAAAGTATGACTTTTGCGCCCTGGTCGCAAAGATATTTGATGGTGGGTATAGCGCCGTAAATCCTGTTAAGGTCGGTTATCACGCCGTCCGCCATGGGAACATTGAAGTCGACGCGCACAAGGCATTTTTTGCCTTTTACATCGACATCCCTGATGGTTTTTTTGTTCATATCGGCCTCCTTAGAGTAATATTTTCGAAACTAAGTGAATTATACCACTTTGAGCCCTGCGGGGCAACAATATTTACCAAATAATGAAAGATTTTGCCTGAATTTATGTAATTAGACGGCAAAACTATCAAGCACCTCTTTTACCGTAGCAGCCCGCAAAACGCTTTCTTTTATCTGTTTTGCCCCCTTTCTGCCCTTAACATAAAACGCGGCGTGCTTTTTTATGTTATTTACCACAACCCTTTCGGGGTAATACTTAAGAAGCTCCTCTATGTGCTCGCGAAGAAGCTCCCCGATGTCGTATTCCACTGTTTTCCCCAAAACCTCACTGAACACATACGGCCTTCCGATGGCGCCCCTTCCGATAGCCACCCCGTCCGCCCCCGTAGCCGAAAGCATCCTAAGGTAGCTTTCCCTGTCCGCTATGTCGCCGTTGGCGACTACGGGAATTTTGAGGCTGTCTTTAACTTCCTTTATTATCCCGGGGTCGGCAAAGCCCGAATAAAGCATATCCCTCGTCCTGCCGTGCACGGTTACCATAGCCCCGCCGCCCTCTTGTATGGCAAGTGCGACCTCGACTGCGTTGCGGAAGTCTTTAGACCACCCCGCGCGGATTTTGCCCGTTACAAGCCTCCCCTCGGCGGCTTCTACTGCGTATTTTATTATTTTGTAAACCTGTTCGGGCTCCTTCATAAGGGCGCTGCCCTCTCCCGACTTTACAATCTTGTGGACGGGACAGCCGAAATTAATATCTATAATATCGAATTTCTTAAGGGGCTCCAGCTGTACGGCCCTCGCGATAAAGCCCTCTTCCCTGCCGAAAAGCTGTACGGCCTTTATTTTCTCGGTTTCGTGGGTAATAAGAAGCTCCCTGGTGTTCTCGTTGCCGTACACCAAACCCTTGGCGCTCACCATTTCGGTAAAGGTAAGCTCGGCGCCGTACCTTATACAAAGCATACGCATTCCCACATCGCTGTAGCCCGCAATCGGCGGCAGGATGAGGCCATGTTTTAATTCGAATCTCCCAAGCTTCATTGTTTTTCGTAAAGCCTTTTATATTCCTGATACCACCCTTCCATACGCTCGAGGCCGCACTCTTCCAAAGGTATGCCCGTCTCTTTTGCCTTTTTGTCGACATACAAAAACCTGCGTATGAACTTGTCGGTGGTGTTGTTTAGCGCGATTTCGGGGTCTATGCCGTACATTCTTAAAAGGTTTACCGCCGAGAAAAGCAGGTCGCCCGCCTCCTCCTCGAGGTTATCCACGGCGTTTTCAAACTCGGAAATCTCCTCCTTAACCTTGTCCAAAGCCTCTTTGGTATTGGGGAAGTCGAAGCCCGTCTTTTTAATAATCTTTTGAGCCTTCATCGCCCGCATAAGGGCGGTAAAGGTCTTGGGGATGCTGTCCAGCTTGTCGGCAATGCCCGCCTGCCCCTTTTCTTTGGCCTTTGCCTTTTCCCAAAAGCCCAAAGCCTGGTCGGCGTTTTCGGCCTTATTCGAGCCGAATATATGAGTGTGTCTGGTTACTAACTTATGGGCAAGAGCCGAAATCATATCATTAAAGGTAAAATCGCCTTCGTCCTCGGCAATCGAGGCGTAAAACAAGCCCTGAAGCACGACATCGCCGCTTTCTTCCAGAATTTTATCCCTGTCTTTAAGCGAGGCAGCCTCGACAAGCTCGTAGGCCTCCTCTATTGCGCAGGGGCGGATGCTTTCGTATGTCTGCGCCCTGTCCCAAGGGCAGCCGTCGGGGTCGCGTAGCCGCCTGATAATCTCGACGAGGTCGCCGAAACCGAAGCGGCTTCTTTCTATATAAGGGAGAGGCTTTATTACAAGCGTATCCGCCTTTTCGGCCTCGGCGAGCTTATGTACGCCGCCGTCGCAAACGACATCGGCCTCGGCGCCGAAGTAATCCAAAGCCTTTTTCTTTACGGCGTCGAAACCGCCCTCCGGAATGTTATAGATTACGGTGGGGATATTGCTGTCGAAGCTGTTTATTTTGCGCTCGAGAAATTTTGAGGCGGTTATTTGGGCGTAAGAGTCGCCCGCGAGAGGTGAAAAGTCCATTTATTTATCCTCTGGTGAAAATTTTGTCGGTTATGGCCACCAGCTTCCCCCCTAGCGGCAGGCCCGCGAGCTCGTCGCGGCTGAACACCCTGAAGGCAAGAAGCATAGCGAGATATAACGCCGCGCCAACCACGGCGGTGACAAAGGGCAGCGCCCAGCCCGTCGTAAAGTAACCGATAGCAAATATTGCCGCACCCATTATAACACCGCTAAGAAGGATAACGCCACTATTTTTAAGGAGGTTGGCGCTTTTGCCTATCAGCGACCGCACCTGAATGATATTCAAAACGGCGGTTGCCGTAAAGCAGGCGACCGAAGCCGCCGCCACCCCGGCGATTCCAATAACGGGCATTAAGGCGATGTTCAGGATGATTTTTATGCCCGCCCCTATCGCCATATTTTTCACGGGCTTGTAGATGCTGCCCAGCCCCTGAAGAATCGAGGTATAAATCTGCTGCGCCGACATGGCTATAACCGAAAAGCAGCTTATCCTTAGTAGCATCGAGGTTTCGGCAATCTGCGCCGCCGTAAAGGCGGGGTACAGCAGCTTTATGATACCTTCCGATAGGGCGAAGTATGTGAAGGCAAAGGGCGCGCCTATAACCAGCGAAAGCTTAAAGGCGGTATCGCTCTTTTGCTTGATGGCGGAAATGTCGCGCTCCTCTTTGTTTTTTGTTATCTGCGGTATAACGGCGACGCCGAGGGACAGCCCGATTACGACGGGCAGGTTTATAAGCGAGTTGACGGGGCCGGTCAGCAAGCCGTAGCTTGCCACAGCCGAAGGCCCCGGCACAGCCCGCGACAGGATGTTAACCACCAGAAAGCTGTCTATCATCTGCACTATGGGCAAAATGATGTTGCCTAGCGTCATCGGTATGGTAAGGCGGGTTATTTCTTTATAGTTTTGCCTCGAGTTTTTGAAATCTAAAGATAAGTTCAAACGGGGGTTTTTCTGTCTGTACATAATGTACAGCATTACAAAGGTCACAAGTTCGGAGAGGGTTACGCCTGTCATAGCCCCGAAAACCGCCCAGGCAATGCCGTAGCGCATAAGTATGGCGGCAAGGGTAAGCCCTACGCCCAGCTTTACGATGGCCTCGCTTATCTGCGAAAACGCCGAGGGCGCAAGTATGCCGTTACCCTGAAACCATCCTCGAAAGACAGCTATGCCCGAAACAAAAAAAATGGCGGGGGCTATCCCCAGATACCCTAAGCGGGTTTCCGTCGAACCTTGAAGCTTCCCAAGCGTCCCCGACAAAACAACCAAAATAAAAGTAAGGATTATGCCCGTAATCAGCAGGGCGGACATGGCGTTTTTTACAATTTTTAAGGCCTCTTCCCGTTCACCCCTCGCGAGGCGGGAGCTTACCAGCATAGACACGGCTATGGGCAAGGCCCCCGATGAGGTCGAGAGCAGCAGCGAATAAATGGGGAAGATCAGCTGATACACGCCCATGCCCTCGGCGCCCAGAATGTTCGTGAGCGGTATGCGGTACAAAGCCCCTATTATCTTGGCAAAAAAAGTGGCGAAGGCCAGAAGGCCCGCGCCCTTCCAGATTGTTTTTTTCAATCAGAGCTGGGTAGAGAGGAAGCTGGCGCCGATGGTAGCTAACTTAAGGGCGACATCGCCTAGCTCTTTGGCTGATACCACCACCAGAGCGCCCATTACATCACCCGCGCTTATTATGGGCGCTATCGCCATGCCGCCTAGGCCGGATACATCCTCGCCGCAAAGGCTTATAAGTTCCCTTGCCGAAAGCAGCACGGGCTTTCTCTCCTCCAATACTTTCTCCAGCTTATAGCTTATCGCCGCCCCCGTCTTATAGAGCTTGATGTCGCCGCTTACGGCAACAAGGTTGTCCATATCGAAAACGAGGGTGGTATATCCCGTCGAAAGATATACCGAGCTCGCGTACTCGGCGGCGAAGTTAGAAAACTCCTTTACGGCCGAATACTTTTTGAGTATGAGGGAGTCGTCGTCGCCGGTGAACACCTCCAGCTCCTCGCCCTCTCTTATCCTCATCGTCCTCCGTATCTCTTTGGGTATAACCACTCTGCCCAACTCATCGATCCTTCTTACAATACCTGTAGCACGCATATAATCTCCTTGTTGATAGAATGCAAAAAACGCGTGTAATTATTCAAATAGCCCCACTCACAAAAACTTTATTTTTGCCTAAAGAATTTTTTGTATTTTGTATTGATTCGCTCCAAACAATATGATAAATTATCTCTATCGATTTTTAGATGTAGAGGGAGCAAAATGAAAAAGCCCGTTTTTGCTGTGCTTGTTATCATTTTATTATTGCTCGCCATCACGCTCGCGGCGTGCAATAACAAGGTTTATAACATTCATTTTCGTGACGGCAACCAGATACTCATGATGGTTCAGATAACCGGCTCCGAGCGTGCGATGCCGCCCGACCCCGAAAATGATACTGCATTTCGACGACCGTGAGGTAAAGAAATAAAGAAAACACCAAAAAGCCCTCAGGCGTGCTGCCGGAGGGCTTTTTTGTTTCGATTAACAGTTGCGGCTAATTCTTATCCAACCCGTGAATCTTTCTGAAGGATTCCTCCACAATAAGGTTGTATTTGGCGCTGTACTTTTTGTCTTTGAAGTAGAACCTGTTAATAACCCCGTCCACCGTAAGGTCTATGGCCTCGTCCACCTTCTGCACGACTGTAAAGAGGTATTTGAGCGGGATAACTATGCTCTTCCTGCCGCCGTTTAAGTCCTTGCCCTCGAAGCCTATCTCGGAGGAATTGATATACAGTTCGCCCTCGCCCATATCGTGATAGATGTTTGTGTCGGGGTCGTTTACCCTCCACTTTACCGGGTGGGAAATATAGAAATCGGGCCTCGCGATTTCTTCGCGGACGGATTCTTTTTCGTAGTCGTACCAGATATCCAGCCTCGAGTACGCCACGCTGTTTTCTTTGGCGATTATTTCGCCGTACTCGGTTACCGTGGCGGCGTTACCGCAAACCTTGCAGAAAATCTCGTTATCCGTCGATTCCATCTCGTACTCGGCGCCGCAGTTGGGGCATTTGTACAAGAGGTAATGCAGCCCAAGGGCGGGCTTTTTGCATCTTACCTTCAGGTTATGCTCCCTCTGGTAAAGATTATCGTTGTATGTAAACTCCTCTTTGAGCTTTTTGTAGACTTCGTCCACGCTCATAGAGCGCAGCTGCTCGACGGTAAAGAGAAGCTTTGTAACCTGTGTTACCCTGCCCCTTCTTTTGGCCCTCGACCAGCGCGGGCTTACGCAATAGCCGCCGTTGTTGTGGCACATAACCACCGCGGCGTCCATAAACTTCAAAAACTTTGCCAGGCTGGGCGAAATGTAATGAAGGTTTCTGCCGTCAATAGATCGCTTGCCCTCGGGGAATAGCGAGAGGCTGCAGCCCATCTCGACGGCCTTTTTCATCGTTCTTATGCTTCCCAAGTCCATCTCAAATTGGCTTATGGGTATAAGCCCCGCCATCCTGAGGAGGGGTTTTACGGGCTTCCAGGTAAAAACATCCCGCCCGCAAACGATGTTAAGCGGACGGGGCATAAGCGCAATCATCATAAAGGCGACATCCATCGTGCAGGAATGGGTGCCGATAACGACCATGGGGCCTTTGACCTTGCTGATTAGCTTGTCTTTATGGACTCTGAAGCCGAAAAGAAGTTTGGCAAGCAGCTTGGCGGGGGGTACCATAAGCCAATATAAAAGCTTGCTCGGCTTTCGGACTACTATATTTTGTTTTGTTTTTTCGCTCATAACTTATTACATTAAGTTTTCGGGATTCAAGCCCATTAGTTCGGGCAACACAAACCTTCCGTCTTTGCGGATAAGTTTGCCGTCGAAATATATCTCGCCACCGCCGTATTTGGGAGTGTGCACCTGCACCAGATCCCAATGGATGGCGCTCTTGTTGCCGTTGTAAACATCGTCATAACAGCTGCCGGGGGTAAAGTGTATCGAGCCCGATATCTTTTCGTCAAACAGTATGTCCCCGATGGGCTCGGTTATATATGGGTTAAGCCCGAAGGCAAACTCGCCCACATACCTTGCGCCCTCGTCGGTGTCGAATATGCTGTTTGCAAGCTCGGTATGGTTTGCCGTCGCCTCTATAATCTTGCCGTTTTTGAAGGTAAGGCGTACATCGTTAAACTCTATGCCCTTTTCTATCGAGGGCACATTGTAGTGGATATAGCCGTTAACGCTGTCCCTTACGGGCGCCGTATAAACCTCGCCGTCGGGTATATTGCGAAGGCCCGAGCACTTCTCGCTGCCCATGCCTTTTATGCTGAAGGATAAATCTGTATCCTTGGCTACAATTCTTACCTTGTCAGTTACCGCGATAAGCTTGCAGAGGCTATCCATCGCCCTGTCCATCTTGCCGTAGTCCAAGGTGCATACCTTAAAGTAAAAATCCTCGAAGGCGTCGGTGGACATACGGGCAAGCTGGCTCATTCCTTCGGTGGGGTAGCGCAGCACAACCCACTTGGTCTTACCTACCCTAAGCTCGTGGTGCACGGGGTGGGAATAATACTTGTCGTATATCTGCGTCCTTTGCGGCTCGACATCGCCCGACTCGTAGCAGTTGTTGCCGCCCCTTATGCCTATATAAGCGTTCATCTCAGACATTCTGAAGCCGTCGAACTTTGCCATTTCGTCGGCCAGTTCCTTTGTCATCATCTTAAGGATGGATCTTTGCACCCTGTTATCTATCATGCTTACGAAGGGCAGCCCGCCCGCGGCCTCAACCTCTTCCAATATGGCGCTAACAACAGAGTAATCTACCCCTCTTGCCTCTATAAGAATTTTTTCTCCCCTTTTAAGCCCGCAGGAATAGTGCACCAGCACTTTGGCGAGCTTTTTTACTCTGGGATCAATCATCTTCGCCTCCTTTATTTTGTTCCTCTTTACTTAGTTTGGGCTTACGAGGCTTTTTTACAGGGTAATGCAGATTTTCTTTTTTCGGAGATATCAGGATGTTGTAATACATGGCGGCGTCGGCTTT
Source organism: Christensenella sp. UBA3944 (assembly GCA_002385605.1). Classification (GTDB taxonomy): domain Bacteria; phylum Bacillota; class Clostridia; order Christensenellales; family DTU072; genus Firm-09. The sequence goes on along the minus strand of DGDU01000043.1, from coordinate 3,265 downwards.
GGCAAGCTCCAGGTCCATATCCACGCAGAAGCCGCACTCTTTCGGGGTGGCGCCGGGTATTTCGCCCTCGAAGTCGGAGGCGAAATCAAATGTGCGCTCCACGAGGGGCAGCACATCTTCGGAAGTAAGGTCGCCCGCCATAATAAGGTAAAACCCCGTGCGGCAGCCCATGGGCCCGAAGTAAATGACCCTTTCGCCCCACAGGGGGTCGTTTCTTAAATAAGTGGCGCAGATATGCTCGAGAGCGTGAACAGAACCCGTATCCATAACGGGGTCGTGGTAAGGGCGTTTAAGCCTTAAATCGAAAGTTGTAACAACGGCGTCGCCGATTCTATCTTTACGGGCAACAAACAGCCCGGACTTTAACTTCAAGTGGTCTACGGTAAAAGAGGGTATAGTTTCCATTTTACTCCCCATAAATCAAGCCTTTATGTTATATAATTGTAATACAAAATCGCCCAATAATCAAGTGGCAAACTTATAACCGAACTACGCCGTGCCATTTGAATAAGGCAAACAGGGCAGAATCGGGGGCTTTCGCGCCCGTTGTCCGAATAATAAAAAGGGCTCCCTTTGGGGAACCCTCTTTGCTTTAATTTGTTTTGTCAGCTTGCCTTGTATTCGCCTTCTCCCGCCGCGCTTCTGTTTTCTATAAATACCTTTAATTCGTTATTGTAATACTTAAGCATCTTATCAAACATTTCGTGGTCTTTGCGGGTGCCGTACACGGCTACGGTGTGCGTTACGGTATTGCGGAAAGTAGAAATCGCAAGCTGCATATAGGGCGGATACTTTACCGAGCCCGTCATATAGACATCCCCTACCTCTGCCCCGTCGAAGGCAAAACGCTTTTCGTCTATTATGCCTATGTTGCTAACCCCTATAAGCGGATTCTTAAAGAATGTGCCTATAAGGAAGCGCGCGATGGGGTAAGGTATTATATCCAGCACCTTTTTAAGAAGGGGCAGCCCGTGCAGGCCCGGGTAATGGCTTTTAAGGGCGTCCATGTTGTCTTTAACCTTTCTTACCGTTTCGAAGATATCCTTGCCGATGTCGTCGCCTATGTTGCTTACAACCATCGATGTGAGGTTGCAAAGCCCCTCGGTTTCGCCGTTTTTAAGATACCTCCTCAAATCCACCATATTGGGTATGCCAAGCGTTTGCCCTTCTTTGAGCTTTACAAACTTGTGAGTAGCGCGGAAGAAGGCGGCAAGCATAATATCGTTTAGCGACACGCCCTCTTCTTTTGTCCTTGCCTTAAGTCGGGCAAACATGTCTTTATCTATAACCAGCTTGTTTATTTTCGGGTAGCGCTCTTTGCAGGGGGCGCTCTCGAAGGGGTAAGAAATTCTTGCCTTCTGCTTTTTGCTGTAGCTTATAAGTTTCATGGCCTCGTCATACTCTTCGGGTGTGAGGCCCTTGTAAACCTGCTGCGAGTCCCTTGCGCCCTGCTTTATGGGCAATCTGCCGTTGCCGCCCCTCAAAAGGTCGTTATAGATTTTGGCTACATAGTACAAAAACACTTTGGTATCGGCGCCGTCGAAGCACATGTGGTTAAGAAGCACGGCAAGCATATCCTTGCCCTTGTGCCTTATGTGCCATACCTTTATCTGCGCCTCTTTGGTCTCCTTAATTATTGTAAGAAGCTTTTCTTCGGCAAAGGACAGAGGGTCTTTGTCCGGCTCGCAAAAGAAAAACACATCGTTTACATCAAAGTTTTCTATCTCCCGCCAGCTGGGCTCATTAAGGCCCCAGACAAAAACGGATTTTAAGATTTTAACTTTATTTATGGCAAGCTCGAAAGCCTTCTTGATGATAGGCGCGTCCAACTCCCCCTCAAACCTGGCGAGCACATGCACCATATGATCGTTATACCGCGCCATAATGTGCTGCATCTTATCCCACATCTCAACTTTCATATTCATAGTATGCTCCGTGATTTAGTATCTAATCACATTATATACTCAACCAGGATAAGATGTCAATTGATTTTGTAAACTTTTTTGACTTTTTTTAACTTCTTGGCTTCCTTCTTTACTTCGGGTATAACCTTTACGGACAAATCTGTTAGCGATTTTGCAAAGGGCAGAAGCGCCAAAGTGGTCACGATATTAAAGGCTATATGGAAATACGCCACCCACATCGAGGGGCTTAATGACGATTTCAGGGCGTTTTCTATCATCTGCCGCCCGACAAGAAGGAAGGGCAAAAACAGCACAACGCCCGCCGCGTTAAAGAAAAGGTGAATAAGCGCCGCCCTTCTCGCGTTTACGGCGGTACCCATACCGGCAAGCATAGCCGTAACGCAGGTGCCCACATTGCTGCCCATAATCACTGCAAAAGCGCCCGTAATAGGCATAAGCCCCGCCTGGGCGAGAGTAATAACTATGCCCGTGGTCGCGTTGCTGGATTGCGTTATTGCGCTGAATAAAAGCCCCAGAATCGTTAAAACGACCAGGCTGTCTAGCGACAACAGGGCTTTTGCGAGAAATGGCGCGTCCTTAAGCAACACGACAGCCCTTTCCATCGTATCCAAACCGATAAATATAAACCCGAATCCGGCGACGATCCAGCCGATTCGGGTGACCTTTTCGTTTTTTGATGCGATAACCACGAATATGCCCGCGAGGGCGCTCACGGCAAGTATTTCGCTAAGAGGAAGGTACCCGACGGAAAACAAAAGCACGGTAAATGTGGTGCCTATGTTCGCGCCCATAATGATAAGCGCCGACTGGTACAGGCTTATAAGCCCTGCGTTTACCATACTTATTACTATCACGGTTGTAGCCGTCGAGCTTTGCATGAGGAAGGAAGCCCCCACGCCGAGGCCCACCCCCGCCAATTTGTTGTCCGAAACCTTATTGAGGGTATCTTTTATCTTGTTCGCGGCAAGCCCCTGCATGTTGGAGGATACAAGCTTCATCCCCGCGAGAAACACCCCCAGCCCCGCGAAAAATGTAAGGACGGATGTCAATATTTCCATACATTATATTATTTTTTAAGGAGCGGTATTTATTACAAAACAAAAGCGCCCCGCTTGGGGCGCTTTCATATCGTAATTTATAGGATTAGCCTTGTTTCTGGTACTTTATTACAATGTAACTCGGGTACAGGCGGATGTCGTAATCGAACTCCTCGCCGAACCTTTCGTTTACTAGCTTGGCGGGAACCTTGAGGTTCTTGTCGAGATACCAGCCCTCGAAGATGAGGTGATAGGTATAATACTTGTTATTGCCTTCCGGCTTCTCGTTTATGAAGTATATGC
>DGDU01000049.1 GCA_002385605.1 Christensenella sp. UBA3944 | reverse complement strand
CTGTAGAGCCGTCGTTTACGCAGATTATCTCTATCTCTTTGAGCGTCTGATTCACGAGGCTGTCAAGGCATTGCCTCAGGTATTTGGATACGTTATATACCGGCACCAATATGGAAACAACAGGTTTTACTGAATTCATATCTTTATTTCCCCGCGATCTTACTGAATATCTTTTTAATTGTCTGCTTTAAGCCGTGAAGTTTAAAATATTTTACGGTACGCTTTACGACGCCCTGTTTTTGCACCTGCTCATGCGATGCAACCCGGTTTTCCCCCTTCGGCGGTTCGGGCAGACGCCTTCTGCCGCCGCGCGCACCGCAAAGTTCGGCCGACTGCGCATACCACATATCGGCAACTTCCTCGTCGGTATGAACAAACGGAATGCAGGCAGGTATTTCGGCCGCAACTTCCCACCAGTACACCGAGTATAGCGCCTGAATGTTTTTCCACGGCTCCAACCCCTCATCATAATAGAGCATTGCATGCTCCCATACGGCCCACCGTTGGTCACCGCGATGCCTGTCGTAATATATCTTTCCGTCTTTTTTTATATCGGTCACATTATATATCCACCAGGGGAAGTATCCGACCTGATCGTGCGCGTACGTCGTAAACACCGCCGCCGATGTAAGGTTTCCGCATTTTTCCGCAACTTTGCGCATAAAACCATGGGCTCGCAAACGCGCTCCGTTTATCGAAAAGATATTTCCGCGAAGTGCGCGCTCACCGCTTTTATTTTCCTGAGGAATACCGAGCACGGCAAACTCATCGTTATTGCATGCCAGATAAAACCGCGTTATGTCACCAAAGAAAAAAGCACGCTCATTCAGATACAAAAATTTATTTAATTTTGGCAATACCTCAGCCGCTATCAGCGGATAATGCTCGGGAAAAACAAATTGACGGCGTAATATATGCCACTCATTTAATTTTTCCAATACGTTGACGAACTGTACGGTATTACCCGGATGTGCTTTTATAAACTCTGAAAATTCATCTCCTCCCGCGTTTCCGTAATGCAGAATATAAAAATCCACAAATGTTGTAGCTTCGGCATGCTTCAAAATGGACGCCATCGTAACCGCCGTACGGAAAACGTCGGGGTTATACGGCATCACCACCGGCACCCGGGTAGCGGCCTGTATAAAAGTCACCGAAAGCGCCTTCTGCCGGCGTCCCTTTCTCTTCTGATGCTCGATAAATATCCCCGTCAGTCTCTCAGAGATAAAAAGTCTCTTCTCCGAAAGATCTACGCGGCGCTCAAATTCTTCCAATATATCGAACAGCCAGCCGCAGTACGCGAAAAACATATCCCGCGGCATAATAAACATATTGCACAGATTGACATACGACATTCTGAGGTACGCGTCCGCCGTGGCGGCATACCCGGGATACTTCTCTTTGAGTATCGATATCGCCAGGTCTAAATCTTCTATGTGATGATTTTCCCTGTAATGCTTGTAAACCTCGTCCACATGCCCGATGTGTGCAACATAGTCGCAGTCATCCATAAGGTGAGCTATGGTCTCAGGGTTATAATTTATCCGTTTGAAGTAATTTTCGTCTATGCCCCGCACATCCTCAACCACATCGGTACTCTCCCTGAAAATAAAGTGCCGCCTGTAGTGCATAAGACCTATGTAATCGGGATTGCCGAGCTTTTCATAATTCTTCCACGCCCAATATACGGCGGTGAGTTCGTTATACGACGAATTTTTATCCGATATATTTTCGCCCGTATCGTCGCCGATCATATTCTCTTCCAGCCACTTGTACTGCGGATCGTTTTCCCCCATCCTTCTGCGGGCAGACGCCCTGCCCACATGTATGGGCGTAAGGACGTCATCTTTCAACAACACATCTTTCTTGTGGTAGCATATAAGCAATTTCATCGTATAGCTCATAATTCTCTCTTCCTTTCAGTTTTGCCGACATTGCGTCATCAAATAATTTTTAAGACGAAATTTACCGTTAAATATTACCGTATAAAATTTCATAATTTAAAGTAGTTACCATCTTCCATTTTGTGGATGTGGTAGTAAAAGCTGGACTGCTTCATACCGGTGAGGACGAGCGCCTCTTTCATGGTTATCTCGCCCGACTTGAACCGACGGGCCGCGGATATGAATTCGTCGCTGTACTTCTTTGGCGGGCGGCCGAATTTTACTCCCCTCTGTTTGGCCGCCTGTATCCCTTTTGCCTGCAACGTACTCTGTTTACGTGCCTTTTCGTCGCAGAAGTTCAAAAGCTGAATAACCGCCGAAGAAATAACCTCCCTGTCGCTTGCCGTTCGCGTATCCAACGCCGGCATATCCAGCACGCAGATGTCGGCGCCGTTAGCGCCCGTTATCCTGCTCCACTCGGTGGCTATCGCGCCATACCCTTCCCCGAGCGCGGACAACGTCTTTATTACAAGTATGTCCCCTCTTTTTAAAGTTTGAAGAAGTTCGCCGTACGCTCCGCGCGAGGTCACGCCTTCATCCGTGAAAATGTTCTCTTTAGGTACGCCGAATTGCGAAAAAGACTGTATTTGTTTGTTTAAACTCTGCCCTTTTTGCAGAGCTCTCGCGTATGCGTACTTCGCCATCCGCCACACCTCCCCGTCTGTTTCTTATAGTAAATGTGTACTTTTACTGGCTGGCAAATCAAATTTGAAAACTTATATTACATTGACTATTTTAGTATATATTTTCGCATTTTGCAATAGAAAACGGTTAGAAAATTTTAGTCAAATAAAGTACGCTTTTGCTGAAAATTTTTAACAGTCAGAACCTGTCATTACTACACACAAAACTTTGCAAAAGTATCGAAAAACGGCCCGGATACGCGTTCAGTGCATATCCGAGCCATAATTTTTGATCATACATTATATATAAAAAGTACTTAATTTTGGCAATTTTGAGCCGTAAATCAGCCGTTTTTTAAACAAATAATGCAAAATGGCTGTAGTGTGTGCGCTTAAGTAATAACAAGCGGCGGCATCAAGCTGACGGAACGGCTTCGCCGTTCCGTTATGCCATCTGCCGTTTCCCTTCTGGAGCCTCAGCGGGGCAACACTTTATTCGCGCGCTTACGCGCTCAGATGTTGACCTACGCACACATACTCAACCGAACCAGGCAAACAAATCCGTTCCATTAAAACCACCACTAAAACAGTTAAATGGCAGACAAGCTCACGCCTATCTTATTCTGAACGCAACCGCCGTTCTGAACGCAACCGATTGAAACGGCATGATAAATCGGCATTTCCGAACGGGCTGCACCCAAAATACGCAGGAACGGGAATGCCCGCCGCGAAAAGGCGTCCGCTTAGCCCCAAGGGCTTCTATGTTGCCGACCGCAGCAAAAGCATAAACTGGGTGTTTGAGGATACCTCTCTTCCTCCCGGCGAGGATATGAAGAGATGGATAAAGGGCGCATACGAGGTTGCCGTCGCCGAGCCGCTGGTTGTAGGGTTTCTGACCTTTGTTTACGGCGACGAGGATACCTTGGAAAAATATGATTACTATCTTGCCCAGTTCTTTGACGAGGAAAGCGAGCATTTCGACAAGGAGCTTAGGGACTTGTATGTAAAGATAGGCAAAGCGGTAATAGCTAACGATATAAGGCAACCGTCGCTGTAATTCATACATATTGTTATGATTCGAGCGCGCCTTTAAGGCGCGCTTTGTGTTAAAGCAGCCTTGTTAACAAATAATTAAGGTTGAGGGCTTACAATAAACATGCTATAATTACCGGAAAGGTGGACTATGGCAAGAATTGACGATGTAAATTTCTATTTGCAGCCCGCCGACAAACTGGCGGTGGAGCTTTTGGGCAAGGCGATTGTAAGAAATATTGACGGTGAAATCCACAGGTATCTGATTGCCGAAACCGAATGCTATATGGGCGTTGAGGATACCGCCTGCCACGCCTGCAAAGGCAAAACCCCCAGAGCGAGCACGCTATGGGAGAGGGGCGGAAAGCTTTATGTATATCTTATCTACGGCATTTATAACCTTATGAATATAATCGCGGGCAACGAGGGCGAGCCTATGGGGGTATTGATAAGGGGCGTAAAGGATATAAACGGGCCCGGAAGGGTGGCGAGAAAGCTGGGGATAGGCAAAGACTTCAATAAAGAGGACCTTCTGATATCCGAAAGGATATGGCTTGAGGAAACAAACCTTAAACCCGAATATATAACTACCCCGAGGATCGGTATTGATTACGCCCGGAAGGAGGACAGGGAGAGGCTGTGGAGGTTTGTGGCGTATGACTCGCTTAAGGATATCGATATATAGCAAAAAGCCCGCAAACTTTTACGGGCTTTTCGTTATTTAAGGAGGTATTTGTATAAGGGTTAGTTGAGCGCGAGTTTTACATTGATGTCGTAATCCTGGACCCTAAAGGTTTTTTCGATTACGGGGTTTTCGATTTGCCCGAGGGTATTTGCTAAGATATCCTGCTTTATCCTGTCGGCGAACTCGGTGATGGCGTCGGCGGCGGTTTCGTCGTCGGAGGTTATCTCGGCGATTATGCGCTGCTCGACGGCAAATCCCGCTTCTTTACGGAGAACCTGGATTTGCCTTATAAGCTCGCGGACGATGCCTTCGGCAAGCAGGTTTTCGTCTATCTCGGTGTTGAGGGCCAAAGTGCGCTTGTTTTCGGTGGTTACGATGAAGTTTGCCTTGGGGCGGAAGTGGCGTTCGAAGAGCTCGGGCTTGAGGCCGGTGAACTCGCCGATGTCTACGCTTCCTTTCCGGCAGGCTTCGTCCATCTGTCTGAAGCCCTCGGTATCTAAGGCGTCCACAAGCTTTTTGAGCTTCTGGGCCTCGCCCTTAAGGGCGGCGCCCGCCACGCGGAAGTTTACGGTGTAATACACATCGTAATAGAGCGACGCGTCGTCGGTGAACACGATGTCTTTTATGTTAAGCTCGTCCTTGATTACGCCCATGAGGGGTTTGACGGCTTCTTCGTCGGCCTTGTCCGCCGTTACATACAGGAGGGGCAGGGGCTGCTTTACCTTTATCTGCGCCTCGTTGCGCATACGCTGGGCGACACCAATTATGTCGCGGGCGATGGCGGTTTCGTTGAGGACGGCAAGCTCCTCGGGTATGTCTAAGGGCGTCGGGTAGTCGGTGAGGTGCACGGACACGGGGGCGTTTTTCTCCAGCGCCCTTACGGTGTTCTGGTAGATGTGCTCGGTCATAAAGGGGATTATGGGCGCCATTATGCCGATTGTCGCCTTGATGGCCTGGTAAAGGCACCAATAAGCGTTAAGTTGGTCGGTTTTGTCTATCGTCTTCCAGAAACGCTTGCGGTTTATGCGGATGTACCAGTTGGAAACCTCGTCGACATAAGCCTCGAATTCCTTTATGAGGGCAGCCGAGCGGTAGTTGTCCATATTGTTTCTGGCGATGTTAATGAATTGGTTGGTGCGGGTGAGAAGCCATCTGTCGCTGTGGGTTAGCGATTTGTAGTCGGGCTTGTGATTCTCGACATCGGGGTTGTCTATCGCCGCGTAGAGGTTGAAGAAGATGTAGATATTCCAAAGCCCAAGCATTTTGCGGCGGGCTTCGTCGGTGAGCTTGTAGCCGAAGCGCACATCGGTGGCTACGGGAGCGCCGGCGTACAGATAACGCACGGGGTCGGCGCCTATCTTTTCGGCGGCGTCGTCGAAGCGTATCATCTTACCCGTCTTGGAGAACTTGCCGCCCTCTTCGTTAACCACGCTGCTGTGGGCTACAACCTGCTTGTACGGCGCTTTGCCCGTGAGGGTAACCGACATAAACAGAAGCGAGTAGAACCACAGGCGGATTTGCTCCTTCATCTCGATAACGAGCTCGGAGGGGAAGTTTTTATTGAAGAATTCCTTATCCTCGAAATACTTCTTGGTCGAGAAGGGGGTTATGCCCGCGTCCAGCCAGCAGTCGCCGACCTCGGGGATGCGCTCTACAAGTTCGCCGCACTTTTCGCAGCGGATCTTTATCTTATCGATATACGGCCTGTGGAAATGCGGCACGCCGTCCAGATTGCCGTGCTCGCTGCGCTCTATAAGCTCTTCCTTACTGCCTATTACCGTGAGGTGCCCGCACTTTTTGCAGGGGTAGAAGGGAAGGGGCAGTCCGTAGAAGCGCTTGCGCGAGATGTTCCAGTCGCCCATGTTGTTAAGCCAGTCCACCATGCGCTTACCCGCGTATTCGGGCTCCCATTTTACGGTGTTCGCGGCCTCAATCATGAGGGGACGGATTTCGTCGGTGGCTATATTCCACTCGTCTACGAGCTTAAATACGACGGGGGTTTTGCACCTCCAGCACAGCGGGTAGCTGTGGGTGTGCATTTCGGTTTTGTACAGTTTGTTCTGCGCCCTGAGCATTTCGACAACCTGGTCTACTATCTCGGTGGTCTTTTTGCCCGTGAGCTCGCCGAAGCCCTCTAGTATTTCGCCCTCGTCGTTGATGGGGCAGATTACGGGAAGGCCGAGCTTTTTGCCAAGGTCGAAGTCCTCGGCGCCGCAGCCGGGGGCGATATGCACAACGCCCGTGCCCTCTTGCGCGTCGACATCCTCCCACGGCACTATCTTGTGGGTGAAGTGCTGGCACTCGAAATCCTCGAAACAGGTGCGGTATTCTTTGCCGACAAGCTCGGCGCCCTTGAAGGGCTCGCCGACCTCGACGATGTCGCCCTTAAGCTTGCCGATGGCGTTTTTGTTTACGATAAGGGGGCTTTCGTCCGATTTAACCTTTACGCGGACATACTCCTGCTCGGGATTGATGGCAAGCGCTACATTGGAGGTAAGCGTCCACGGGGTGGTCGTCCAGAGAACAATCTTGTCGTTTGTCCCTATTATGGGCAGTTTGGCGTAAATGGAGAGGTGCTCCATCTCGGCGTAAGAGCCGCTCATTTCGTGCTCGGAAAGGCTTGTGCCGCAGCGGGGGCACCAGGGCATGGGACGGTGGGATTTTACCAACCAGCCCTTCTCGTGGCAGACTTTAAGGAAGTGCCAGATGGAAGTTATGTTAAGGTCGGTGTTGGTGAAGTAGGAGTTGTCCCAATCCATCCATTGCCCGAGGCGCTTGGATTGCTCGGTTATGATGCCCGAAAACTTCCTTACGCGCTCCATGCACTTTTCGGTAAACTTGTCCATGCCGTATTCGAGGATGTCGCCCTTGTCCTTAATGCCGAGATCCTTTTCGGTTTCGACTTCGACCCAAAGGCCCTGGCTGTCGAAGCCGTTTTGGTAGTGGCAGGACCTGCCTTTCATGGCGTTGTAGCGTATTACCATATCCTTAAGGGTGCGCCCCCAGGCATGGTGAATACCCATGGGGTTGTTGGCGGTTATGGGCCCGTCTAAAAAGGCGAAGCGCTCCCCGTTTTTATTCTTTTCTATGAGCTTTTGGAAGCACTTTTCGTCCTCCCAGAATTTAAGCACTTGTTTTTCCAACTCTATAAAGTCGGGGGTGGGGTTTTCTTTTCTCATATATTTCACCGTAAAGTATTAGATTATGTATAAAGGATTATATCACAAAAACAAACGCTCTATCAACAAAACAAAGGGACATACCCGAATTTTAGGGGCATATAAAGGAATAATCCCCTATTTTGCGTGCAAGTAAACAAAATTGCCGATTGCTTTGCGGGTATCGGGCGCTTTGGTTGTCAATAAAGCCTTTAATTGCCCAGCCGGGATACTATCGCTTCGGCGAAGAGGTTGCCTAGAAGGAGTTCGGAGAGGGCGTCGTAATGGGCGAGGTCGGGGTTGCCTTCGGGCTCGGCGGTAATGGACAGCCCCGCTTCTATTGTATCCACATAGACATTCAAGGGCGAGTTGCCTGCGTGGGCGGCTTTTGCCTCATTGATAACGGTGTAGTTCTTCCAATAGATGCTGTCGGAGATGCCCGCGTCTACAAAGAGCATGCCGCTATCCGAAATATAAGGGGAGAATTCCGCGCGGAGGTCGCTTACAAAGTTTGCGGTATGCGTGCCGTAGGTTTTGCAGTTGATGTCGTCGGAGTCGGATTCGCCCTGCATCCAGCACATGGCGACAATTTGGGCGTTATAGTTTTTGGAGCGGAGATAGTACATAGAAGAGCGGACGAAGTTCGTAAAAGCCGCATAGAGAAGCCCCGTAAAACATTGGCGACGCGGCGACGCTGGTGAACGAGATACTGCCCAGCCTTGATGCGAGGATATAACGGCTGCAAGACACAAAAGGATTTTTCTTTTACATATAAGGGGAAAACTCTACTTTGATTAATTGGACGTTATATGTGGGTGTAAAGCTGCTGACTTGCAAATATACAATTCTGCCGTCCTCTTCAATCATGCCTTCACTTGTGAATGCGCCGTATATTCCGCCTTTGGCAATGAGGCGGCTCTTTTTGTCAATGCAATAAATTTCATCGAAAGGACCATAAGGTGTGTCGGATAACCTCATTAATAAACCGTAATAATCATTAGAAAACTTGCTCTGATAATTATCTGCGCAATATGTTGCCATATACTTTTTTAAATATGGATTATATGTTACGGTAAGCTCCCCGATACTTTTGCTTGTGCTGTTTTTATCAATAACTGCGACGCTTTCTTTTACACCATTTTGCTGGGCTGTCTTCCATATAGGATCACCTTGCTGTGTCCCGCAAAAATACTCATAACACATGGGGTTTTCAAAATCGATTGGCTTTACCCTCATTAATCTTGCATCTGTAAGTCTGCCATTGCCGGTAGCATAGAGATACAAATAACCATCTTCAGCATTAGAACATACCGTAATTTGTTTGAAGCGATCAGTCGGTGTTATTGTATAACCAAACTCTTCCGGATGTGAGATTTTTGCAGGGTGGTTATCGATATAGGGCTCTGCATTGATATCAACCCAGTTAAGGGACGGCACATTTTGCCATTCTCCGTTTACATATTTGACACAACCGGACCATCGAATGCGCCAGTCTGACCAATCGGAAATGGACATATAAAACATATAAACCACACCGTCAATCACTGTCCCGCCCGTAGGTATTTTGGTTACTTCGCCGTTGAGGTCAGGGCTGTTGCCTTGATGGTTGCCTTCGATGACGGGGCCTTTAACGCTGTCGAATGTAATACCGTCTGATAACTGTGTATCAGAACTTACCGCAAAAAAGTTACTGTGCCATGTGCCCGAAAACCCATAACCGTCGGGTGTAAGAGCCGGAAACGTATCTCCGTAAAAAAAATAATTTAACTCATTGTTTTTGTCGTATACTGAAATCCCCAAATCTGTATAGCTGAAACCGTTTTGTGCCAACATATCCGCATTGACGGAATTAGGGCCGGTTACAAATCCGACATTTTCGATGTTTATTATACCGCTTGATTCGTTATATCCTTCTAAAAACAGCGCAGGCACGGATATGCTTACATTCTCATAAGAGATTATAAAAGAAGCATCGTTATGAGATTTACGATACGTCGAAACCATAAAACCAGGGTGTTCCATTACTTTTACAGGGGCGCTTATAGAGTTGTCCGTATACCTTAACCGAACTGTAAGATCTTCAAGGTTGTGTACGCTATCCTGGATAGAGTAAACTTTACGATAAGGGGCTTGCACAATGATTAGCTCCGATACCGTTTTTATGGTAACCTCATAGCTTGCTTGTATGCCTGAATTGTGTGTTATCGTTACAATATATTTATCGTTATCTTTGACACTAGAGATAGAAAACGCCGGATCCTGCGATACGTTTACAAACAAGCCTTTGCTGCCGTCAGCGTATATTATACGGGCTTTCACTTGGCTGCAATCAATGATATCTAAGGGTTCTATAACCCTATCAACCCGCTCTAAATCTAGTTGGATTGCCTTTATAGTCTTATCGTTATTCGTACAACCAGAAAAACAAGTCATAAAAATAATAACAATAACAATATTCAAAATAATCTTAAAATATCGTTTCATGCAGACTCCTTGTATTAATTATAAACTAACAAATTACTTATTGCAATACAACCGAAGATCTTGTTGGCAGAATTGCCGCCCGCAACCAAACCTTTGTATAATGCTATTATCAAAATAAGTTTACTTAGACTAAACAAATTACCTTAAACTGGTCTGCCCCCGATCTTTAGTCCAACATGAATGTTAGTGAATGTCGATTGGACAAGCATAGTGTAGCAGTATAAGTTTTGCTTGTCAATGGTTGTTGACTTTTGTCTGTTACTTGATTAGAATGGTTATAACCTGGACTATAGT
>DGDU01000032.1:24336-38988 GCA_002385605.1 Christensenella sp. UBA3944 | reverse complement strand
GCGAGGGAAGCCGAAGGCACCCCCATTTACGGTATGCCTATCCTTAATGTCGATAAGTGCAAGGAGATATTTATATTCAACTATGATACAAAACCGGGTTACGCCGGGGTAGATAACCCCATTTATACCCGCAAAGAGGGCGTACACCTCTATCTCGGCAACGCCGCCGACACCTTGCAAAGCGTAATAGAGAAAATTTAAATCACCCCTTTGTTTTAAAGGCGCTTCGTGTATTGAGGGGCGCCTTTTTATTTGCGAGGATAAATTTTTTAAAGAGATTAATTATCGGTTAGGGGCAAATGCCCGCACAAATCGGCTATCCCGCCCCTTTCGGCATCCTCAACCGTTATTGAAATACCCGAGCGGCTGTCCGTAATTATGCCGCATGAAAAATCATAAATTCTTATCCTACCCGCCTTTTTTGCCGCCGAGAGCGCCTCCTTTTTTCGCTTTGCGTAAGAAACCTCGCTTTGCTTTTTGTTAAGCTCCTCCAGCCTTTCGCGCAGGGTTTCAAGCGCGCGCTCCTTGTTTTTTAGCTGCGAGCGCTCGTCCTGGCAGGTTACAACAACCCCTGTGGGCAGATGGGTTATGCGTACGGCGGTTTCTACCTTGTTTACATTCTGTCCGCCAGCGCCTCCCGAATGGAATAAATCTATCCTTAAGTCTTTATCGCTTATTTCAACCGATTTCCGGGGCTCGCTTTTTAAAGCTATAACTGTCGCCCCTGCGTTTATTCCCACAGCCTTATGTATGCCGTTTTCGTATTTAAGAGCCTCGTACGCCCCCGCGCCCGACAAAGTGATTGCCCCGCCTTTTGCGCCCTCGGAGCTCTCGGCAAACAGCCTTTGCTCCCCGATAATATAGCCACGGCAATCCGCCAAAGCGCGGTAGAATCCCAAAAGCCTTGCCGCAAACAAAGCCGCGGCCTCGCCTTCGCCCCGTATCTCTAAGGTGACGCTTCCCTCGGCCTTTATCATTTCGGCAACCAGCCCTTTGAGGTTTTGGGACAGTTCGCCTATTGTCGCTTCCAGCCTCTTAATCTCGGCGTTTATCAGGTTTTTTAATTCGGCGTCATTTGTGCTTGGGATTTTAAGAGTTTCCAGCTCATACACAGCTTGCTCCAACTCCTTGCGGCAAAGGGCGGCTTCTTCCAAAGACGCCCGCTCAAGGACAAGCCTTCTGTAAAGGTTGTTGTCGGCGATTATCTCGGGGGCGGCAATAAGCCTCTCGAGTTCTTCGAATCTTTTCTGTATGCCCGCTGTTGTCTTCAGCAACCTGTTTGCAACCATATCCTTATTCTAATGTAAAACCAATCCCCTGTAAAGCCGGCACACAAAAAAAGGTTAAGGCAGGCCTTAACCTTAGCGCGAAACTGTATGAGATTTCGATAGTTAACCGTTTTTGCCTTCGGCCTTAACGATTTTTTCTTTGCTTTCGCGGGCCTTGCCCTGAATCTCGGGCACAGGGGGAGCCTCGTTTTTGCCGTACTTTTTGTTGCTGTCCATTCCGTCGCCGGGTTTGTAGCGGCGCATTCCTTGTTTTGCCATAATATCCTTTTTGATAGTATGGCAAAAAGGATAAACAATTATAATTTCTTGGAATAGACTGGGATATATTCCAGAATCCCGTCTTTTCGTACCGACTCCATAAGCTCGAAGCTGTTTACCTTGACGGTTAGTTTGGGCGGCACGATGCGGGGGTTTTTTGCGATTACTTCCCTCGCAAGCGTGATGTGCGGCTTATACGGGCGATCCTCAAGCCGGAAACCTTTATCGGAGAGGGCTTTGGAAAGAGAAGCTTGCAAGGCAAAAAGCTCGGGGCATTTCTTTACCCCCAGCCAATATATATCCCCTCTGCTGTGCGCGAATTTCCCCAAAGCGTCAAACGAAAGCTCGAAGGGGCGGGCGGATATGGCGTCCATGGCCTCTATAATATCGTTTTCCCTTTCGGTCTCGCCTATAAATACCAATGTAAGGTGAAGGTTATTAACCCGTGTGAAATTGCCCCTTACCCCGAAGCCCTTTATGCTTTCTATGCAGTTCGCGATAATATCTTTTTCGTTATCCGAAAAATTTATCGCTATAAACAACCTTTTTGCCGGCATAAAACTATTCTTTGATGTCGCCGGCGTAGTTGGTGGGGTAGAGGCTTTCGTCTATATCCGCCTCTCCCTTTACGCAGGCGTAAAAGTTGGATATAAGTGCAAGGGCTTTCTTGTGCGCCTCGGCTGCCATCTCTTCTACGGTAAGCGTAACGGTAGGCTCCCTTTTGTTGCGGTACTTGGGATAGGGGGAGCGGTTTTTGTTCAGCCAGTCCTCTTCCGCCCTTTCCTTTCGGGGGCGTATAAACGCCGAAACCGTTCTGGGGGCGCGGCAAAGGCATTCTATCCCCCTGATGAGGGCGTATCTTATGCCTGTCGTGTCGTCGGTTATGCGAAGATAGAGCCGCATAAGCTTCAGGGATTTTGCGGCGGTTTCGGCGGGAAGATCCATGCCGAACCCGGGGGCTACAACCTCCGAATAATACTTCCCGACTTTCAGGCGGGAGGCGTCGGAAATGTTAAGGTTTTTATACGATTTATACCCCCGTACCTTACCCTTTATGTAGTCGCGGACGCAGATATAGTCCAAGCCGCTTTCGTATATCACATGGATATACTTGTGGGCGGATTTGGGATAGTGGGCGGGAAGGTCAAGCTCCCTGAAATAGATGTAGCTGTGAAGCTCGGAATCTAAAGCGTAGTGGCAAAGCTGCCCGAAGAGGAAGGGAAGGATAGTTTCGGGAGACTCTGTTTTGGCGTATCGGGCGGATTTTCCCATAAGCTCCGCCGTGTTAAAAGAGTTATGGATAAGCTCGCCCAATCTGTTAAGCGGCGGCTTTTCGAACCTCATGTAAAACAGCAGGTCGGGCCCCTGCGCCCCGACGAGAAAAGCCTGCTTATCTTTATCGGCTATCTCTTTTAACTCGATGGGAAGGCTTTCGTAAACTCTTTGCGCGAAATAACAATGAACGACATTTGAAGGCATTTTTATATTTCTCCGATATGTTTTTCAAAGATATTATACACTAATCGGCGCTCTTTGCGTAAAGCGCGCAGTCCCTTATAAAGGCGTCGAAATCACGGGTTTTTATGTACTCCGAAAGGAACTCGGCGAGCGCGTCGAAGGTTTTGCCAAACGCCGCCTCGTCCTCTTTCTTTATTTTACTAAGGACATAATCCTTGGCTTCCCGGTCCTCCTTGCCGATGCCTATGCGAACCCTCTTTATGGCTTGTGTGCCCAGCTTTTCTATTATGTGCTTCATACCTTTGTGCGAGCCGCCGCTTCCCTCGCTTCTCGCCCTAAGGGTAAAGCGGGGTATATCGAAATCGTCATAAATAATTATTATTTCGTCCGAAGTCGCCTTATATTTTGCGGCAAGGCTTTTTACGGCGTCGCCAGAGAGGTTCATATATGTCATGGGCTTGGCAAGCACTATCTTTTCGCCACCGGCCGAAAAGGCGGCGGTGAGGGCAAAACATTCGGCCTTTTTTATCTTTTTGTTAAGCTTTTGGGCAAGTTTGTCCACCGCCATAAAGCCCATGTTATGAAAGGTGTTTTCGTACTCGGCGGAGGGGTTGCCGAGCCCAACTATAATCAGCATTTATTTGGCCTCCGATTGCTTTTCTTTGCGTTTTTTCCTGAAGTATTCGGTAAGAATTGCGCCGCACTCCTCCGCGAGAATGCCGCCCTCGACCTCGGCGGTGTGGTTGAAGCGCTTATCCGCGACAAGGTTATACAGCGAACCGCAGCAGCCGAACCTTGGGTCATAAGCGCCGAAATATACCTTTTTTATGCGGCTGTTTATTACAGCTCCCGCGCACATCGCGCAGGGCTCGAGCGTGACATACAGTTCGCACTCGTCAAGATACCAGTTGTTAAGCTTTTTTGCGGCTTTTGTTATCGCTTCTATCTCGGCATGGAAGACGGCGTTGTTTCTGGCCTCCTTCCTGTTGTGGGCGCGGCAAAGAACTTTGCCGTTCATCACGACAACGGCGCCCACGGGAACTTCGTCCTCTTCCGCCGCCCTCATCGCTTCTTTTATAGCCATTCTCATGAATTTTTCTCGCATAGTTCCTCTGCGGTTTCTCCGAATAATTTTAATATTCCTTTGTGCTTTTCTATAAGTGCGGGAAGCTCGTTTTCGGGGTAGGGGTGGGGGAATCTATCCTCCCCGACCTCTATCGTAAGCCCCAGCCTACCGGTCTTTTGTATCCAGTAATCCTTAAGCCCTCCAGCCGATTCGGGCGTTTCCTTAAGGGGATACCCGAGCGCTTCCGATATCCTGCGCGCCTCCTCTTTGTGCGGGTTTTTGTCCCTGAAGCCCCAATATATCTCCTCGCCCTTGCTGTGGTAGGCAATTACCAGCGAATACTTAAGGCTGTCCATAAGCGTTACCGCCGCCCTCGTTTCGGGCTCGCTGTGAGGGGCGCTGCCAACATATCCCGCGGGAGCGGGCGAAAATACATTGCCCGCGCCTTCGCCCCAGCCCGCATCGAAGTTGTTGTTTATGTCCACGCCCCGTATATTGGCCTTCCATTGCGAAAAGTCGTAGCTTCCGTTATTTGCCATTATGAGAAGCTTTCTTTCGCTTAGTTTAAGCGGGATACTGTTTATCCCGAACTTCGCCAGCAGTATGCCGTCTATGTTCAAGGCGGGAATGATGTCTACGGCGTATTTTCCGTCATATTCGGCGGCAAGCGCGAACAGCAAATCCGTCGTTATATGCTCACGGGCGTGCACCCCGCCGACTATAAGCGCCTTCGCCTCGCCCACCCCTTTGGTGAGCATCTTTATCTCCCGCCCGCAGACGGTATAGCCAACCGTTTTTACAAAAGCCCCGCAGCCGCGGCACTTCTCCAGATAATCCCCGTAGCTTAACATACTCCAGTATATTTAGCTAAAGGGTTATTTGTGATATCCAGCCCCGTTAATAATTGTCAATGCCCTATATAACTGCTCGGCGAGCATCACCCGCATAAGCTGGTGGGGATATGTAACCTTTCCGAAGGAAATCGCAATGTCGGCTTTGCTTTTTACCTCGGCGCTAACCCCTCTCGAGCCGCCTATTACAAAGGTGAACTCGGATACCCCGCCAACCGATTTATCGGCTATAAGCGAAGCGATTTCTTCGCTGGAAAGGGCTTTTCCCTCTATGTCCAGAAGGACTGTAAAGCCCTTTATTTTCTTGAGAATTTTCTTCCCTTCCTCGTCAAGCTGGCGCCCGTCGTCGGGGAGGTCTTCAACCTCGGTTACAGTAAAAGAGGCATATTTTTGGAGGCGCTTAGCGTATTCCTCAACCGCCTCCCGCCAGTACTTTTCCTTAAGTTTGCCCACGGCGACAATGTTTAATTTTATCACCGCAAAAGCCCCCAGATGAAGGTAAACAGGGTAACAACGGCGGCGCTCAGGATGCTGCAATACAGCAACCCGTACTCCCACCACTTGACTGCGGCGGCCTTTTTGGCGGCGGTATAGGTATCCTTAAAGGGGCTGGGAGACGTGGCCTCGGCGGGCTTTGCCCCGCGCGGGGCGCCGTAAATCTTAAAGAAATAATCGTCCTGGAACGCCGTCCTGCCCGCTGTGTTTTCGCGGAAAGGCGGAGTTGCATGCTCGCCCGTATAAACGGGGCGGGGCGGTTTTTCGGCCTCGTATAGGGGGTCGGACTTTTGGCGGTACTTGCGGTTCATAACATCGAAGGCCCTTAGCGCAACGATTATAAGCCATATAGCAGCCGCCCATGTCGCGAAGGTGAGAAGGAAGTTGGAGGAATAAAAGCGCTGGAAGGCTTCGTAAAGCCTGCCCAGCCCGTTGTTAACCTGAGTGCTGTAATTAAGAATGGTGAGGATGGCGTTGTTCATAAAGTGCACGATCATGCCGGGCACTATATTGCGGCACTTAACCGCCATATACGCCATTACTATTCCGCCGAATACGGCCGGGCCAAACTGGGCGATGTTCTGGTGCAAAAACCCGAACATTATGCCTATTATTAGCACGACCTTTTTGTCGTTTTTTTCGTTCTCCAGAACGGCAAGCAGCAGGCCTCTGTCTATAAGTTCCTCAAAGATGGCGGGCAGTACGGCGGTAGCCAGAAGCTCGAAGATAAGCACCTCGGGCGAGCTGTAAATCGTGCCCACATTGGAGGGGTAGGTAAAGCCTAACGACCTTAGAAGAATATACCACACGGTGGAGGCGCCGATGTTTATATAAAAGACCAAAAACCCTATGCCCACGGCAAGAAGGTAGGACAGGGGATTAATCTTTTGCGAGAGCTTGAAGTCTTTAAGATAATCCTTCCCGTTGCCCACCCACGCTTTGTAAAGAAGGAAGGGAATAAGCCCCATGGCCAGCCCCTGGAAGATAAGGCTGAACAGCCAGCCCGTCAGGTTGTCCGAAAGGGGGATGAAGTAAAAAATCATTCTTACGATTTGCAGGTTTACGACGGTTATCAGAAAGATTCCGCCAAGCTTGAAGGTTTTGGTCATAATTTCTCCTTATTCGTCTAGGGCATGGCCGCCCTTAGAGAGGGGATGGCATTTATAAGAGTGTTTAGGAGTATCTGTGCCCCCAAGAACACGAACAGACCTATAAGCCACGCCTTTTTTACGGCATCAGAAGCGCAAGAGGGAGCGCAAGCGGGGGGTTCACCCTCCGTATATTTGGCTTCGGGGGAGGGTTTATCAGAATGTAAGAATTTGCAGATGCTGTATTCCTTACCGCCCGAGGCTTTAATGAGCAGCTTCATCGAAGGGTATAATAGCGCGACGCCCGCTACGCAAATCCCAAGCATAATAAAAGCGTTTTGAGGGCCCGGAACGGCGAGGGAGTTATACGCGGGCATTATGAGAGGCAGCGTTATTGCCAGAAGGTTATTTACGAAATGGATTTCCATCGCATAAATAATGTTGCCCGTTTGCACCGTTAAATATGCAAGAGCGGCGCCCAGCAGGAACTGATGCACGAGCTGGAAGAGGTTGCCGTGCGAGAGGCTAAACAGCGCCGCCGAAAGAAAGACGGCCGTTACGGCGCCTTTTTCCGAAATCGAGCGTAGCGCCACCCCGCGGAACAGCAACTCTTCGCCGACGGCGGGCAGGATACACATTATAAGAAGCCCCAGTATATAACTTAGCGGCGACGAAAAATCGGGAAGCACAATGCTGTAATCTATCCCGATTGCTTTTACAAGCCATTGGAAGCTGACAGCAAGTATAAGGTTTTGCCCGAAAAGCCCCACGGTGACCAGCGGCGCGACAAGAAGGGCGGCGGGTTTAACGGGTTTTTTGAAGGGAATAGCCACGCCCGGGGGGATATCTTTTTTGCGCAGATATATGAAAATTGCGGCAAGATAGCAAAGCTGGGGGATGGCATAGCCCAAAAATATATAGGCGTCGCCGTTAACGAAAGAGACCGCGAGCGAAAGTATCGCTCCGGCTAGTGCCGCCATAAGGTAGACCTTAGGCGCGGTATCGAGACCTAACCTGCCGTTCGACATAATACGGTTTCGCAGGGGAAATCCTGCTCGGCGATATATATCTCGAAGTCCTTGCTGAGCTTTCCGCCCTCTTTCTCCAGAACTTCGAGAGTGGTGCGGTAAACTATTTCTTTTTTGTTATTTTCCTGGCTTATGTGCCCCAGAATGAAGTTTTTGGTGCCCCAATCCGCTATTTGCCTTACCGCTTCGGCGCACACCGTGTTGCATAGGTGCCCATGGTCGGAAAGGATCCGTTTCTTGAGGAAATAGGGGTAAGAGCCGTTTATAAGCATCTCTTTGTCGTAGTTGGATTCTATCATGACAATGTCGGCGCCTTTGGCTGCGGCAAACACCTCCCGGGTGACATAACCCATATCTGTTGCGTAAACAAACTTCGATTCGCCATCGCTAATGGCGTAACCCAGCGGGTAGATGGCGTCGTGCGAAGTGGGGAAGGGCCGAATCTCGAAGCCACCCAGCCTGAACCCGTTTAGGGTAGAAAAGACGAAGGCGTTTTCGGGGACCGCCGGGCCAATGGCGCGGCATGTCCTTTCGTGCAGATAAATTGGCACCCCGTGCACATCACCGACAGATTTTATAGCACGGATATGGTCTGTATGCTCGTGGGTGACAAGCACGCCGTCAAGCTCGGCAAGGGATACCCCCTGCGACATCAGCCTGGCGGAAAGATCGCGTATCCCGAACCCGCAGTCTATTAATATTTTGTGGCCGCCGCCGGAAACAAGGATAGCATTCCCTTTGCTGCCGCTTCCCAGCGCGCATACGCTAATTGCCATATACAAGCCGCCTCCTTAGCGGCAAACCGTCGTTTATAACAGGGGTATGGTAGCGAGGAATTTTACATCCTCACGCTTGGCGGCGTCGCCTTCGGCAAGCACGAACGCCTTGGCAAAAACCTCTCCGCCCGCTTTGGCGATAAGGGCCTCCAGCCCCAGGAGGCTTCCGCCCGTCGAGATTACATCGTCTACAACGGCAACCTTTTTGCCCTTAAGAAGCCCGGCGTCGTGGGCCGACAGGTACAGCGTCTGCACATTCTTTGTGGTTATCGATTTTACCGTAACCGATATGCCGTCCTGCATATAGAGCTTAAGGCTCTTTCTTGCCACGGCGTAGAACTTTTGCCCCAGGTTTCTTGCCACGCAATGAGCAAGCTGAAGCCCCTTGCTCTCGGCTGTTATCACGATGTCGCAGCCCTTTACCAGTTCGGCGATGTGTTTTGCGCAATGCTCGGTAAGCTCCTGCGCGCCGTGCAGGTTAAAAAAGCATATCTTTATGCCGTTGTCTATGGGCAGAATGGGCAGTTCTACCTTATATCCCTTTATTTCCAGAGGATATTTGTCCATACCTTCCTCTTAATCTATGTAATAATCTATCGCTACGCTCGATTCGCGAACGGCGTGCATGTGCTTCTTTACGACCTCGCAGTGGTAGGGGTCGTTCTGATAGTCGTCCAGAGCCTTGGCGTCATCGAGGGTTACCGTAAGCCCGATGTCGTAGGAGCGCTCCGAATGCAAAAAGTCGCGCCCGACCTCGATGCCTCTTATCTGCGGCACTTTGCCTTTCATCGAAAGCAGGACTTCCGCGGTCTTGTTTATGTTTTCTTCCGATTTGTCCTTAAGCTTGAAAAGTACGATATGTCTTACCATAAGAGCCTCCGTTTTTATGCCGATTATAGACAAAATTATAACACAACCCTTTTTAAATGGCAACATTAACCCGCAAAAGCCCTTTTAATCCTTTATGTAAATATTAGGTTATTTATAAAATTCCGGACATAATAAACGACAAACGCTCCAAAGAAAAGAACAAATAGCTTTTGGCAAAACAACAAAGAGGCTGCCCTCAAATCGGGCGGCTTTTATTTTTAGGGAGAGGATTTACACAAACAGCCACAAACTGAACGCCATTAGCGCCATGCCGGCGACAAGGCCGTAGATACCCAGGTGGTGCTCGCCGTATTTTCCGGCGGAGGGAAGAAGCTCGTCGAGCGAGATATAGACCATTATCCCCGCGATTATGCCGAACACTATGCCGTAAACGGCGTTGCTCATAAACGGCATAAGGATAAGGTAGCCTATAACCGCGCCCAAAAGCTCGGACATACCCGAAAGCAGGGAAAGCCAGAACGCTTTAGCCTTGCTCTTTGTGGCGTGGTAGATGGGCACGGCGACCGATATTCCCTCGGGTATGTTGTGTATGGCGATAGCGACAACTATGGGTATGGCTACCTCGTAGGCCTGCAGGGCGGAAACGAAGGTTGCCAGCCCTTCGGGGAAGTTATGGATGGCGATAGCGAGGGCGGTTAAAACTCCCGAGCGCATAAGGTTGTTTTTCCTGCGGCACTCGTCAAGCGCCTCGCCGTCCAGCCCCACGCATTCGTGGGGGTTATCCTTTTCGGGTATCGCCTTATCTATTACCGCAATAAGGAGTATGCCGCCGAAGAAGGACAAAATGGCGTATAATAGGCCCATCTTGCCGCCGTATTCGGCGGTAAGGTACTGCTGGGCGCTCGCGAAGAGCTCTACCATCGAAACATAAATCATGACGCCCGCCGAAAACCCCAAGCTTACGGCAAGGAATTTTTTGTTTGTACTCTTTGTAAAAAGCGAAATCGCCCCGCCGATACCCGTCGAAAGCCCCGCCGCGGCGGTTAGCAAAAACGCTATCCAAACGCTCATAATTTAGCTCCGAGTTTAGAATACCTTTATTATATCAAAATATTTGGCTAAGTTCAAACCTCAATAAAAAACCTTAGAGCGGCCCGTTAAACCTCTATGTAAGAACGCCCGGAGGCGCTCTTTTCGGTAAGTTAAAACTAAATCTTCAGTTATCCTTTTTGTCCTTATCGCCGGTGCCCTCTTCTTTTTTGTCTTCCTTAAGCAGTTCTTCGCAATCCTTTTTGGATAACTGTTTGATTACCTGGTTTGCCCCCGTGGCGGCCAGCCCGCTTGCCATGCCCACGATAGCGGCGACAAAGGGGTTTTTGCCGACACCCATCTCGGGCGCGGCGTAAAAAGCGACGACGCCTAAGACCAGCCCCAGCCCCGCCGCCATAAGTGGTATGAAGCGCTTAAGCTTTTCGTTGCCGTCGAAGGCGTATTTAATAAGATTGATAATCCAATACACAAGCACTGTGATCGTCGGCACGCTTACCAAAGTGATATACTCTTCCATTGTTTTTCCTCCTCTTTTCCTGTTTACCGTAAAACGGTTATATAAGATTATATGTAGCTCCCCCAAAGAGAGTACATCACAGATTAAAACCTGATTTAGCCGGATATCCAAAAAAAATAAAAAACTCCCCGATAAAATTGTAACACCCTAAACCCCATAAATCAAATTTGTTGCCATAAATGCGGGCATAATTTTTTCGGGCATAACAATAATTTATAAAAATCGCAAAAGTTCTTGCAAAAAGCTTTGCCTTATACTACAATATGTTTTGGCACTCGCAGGTAAAGAGTGCCAGAAAAACTATCAGTGAGGTGGTATCTGTGAGAAAGTTTAAGACAGAATCCCAGAGGGTTCTCGATTTGATGATCAACTCTATTTATACGCACAAGGAGATTTTCTTAAGGGAATTGTTGTCTAACGCAAGCGATGCCATAGATAAGCTTTATTACAAAAGCCTTAAAGAAAACCTGGGCTTTTCCAAAGAGGATTTCGGCATCCGTATAGAGGTGGACGAAAATGCCCGCACCATCAAAATAAGCGACAACGGCATCGGCATGACCGAGAAGGAGTTGGACGAAAACCTCGGCGTTATAGCAAGAAGCGGCTCTCTGGATTTCAAAAAAGCCGTAGAGGACAAAGAGGAAATTAACATAATAGGGCAATTCGGCGTAGGTTTTTATTCTTCCTTTATGGTTAGCGACAGGGTGGAAGTCTTAAGCCGCGCATACGGCAGCGACGAGGCCTACCTGTGGGAATCCTCGGGGGCGGCGGGGTATGACATCAAAAAGGCCGAAAAGGACAGCCACGGCACCGAGATAACAATGTATCTCAAAAAGGACACCGAGGACGAAAACTACAGCGAATTCCTGCAGGAATACAGAATCCGGCAGCTTGTAAAGAAGTATTCGGACTACATCCGCTACCCCATAAAGATGGAGGTCGAAAGGACGCGCCCTGCCGAAGGCGACGACAAAAAGACCGAAAAGTATAAGGAGCTTGAAACCCTCAATTCGCTAACGCCTATCTGGAGAAAAAGAAAAGCGGATATCACAGCCGAGGAATACAACGAGTTCTACAAAAACACCTTCTACGATTACCAGGATCCCTTAAAGGCCACCCACATCGCCGCCGAAGGAAGCCTCGAATACAAGGCTCTTCTGTACATCCCCGCCAGGGCGCCGTATGATTATTATTCCAAAAATTACGAAAAGGGGCTCCGTTTGTACTCGGACGGGATACTTATCATGGAGAAATGCGCCGACCTCCTGCCCGATTATTTCGGCTTTGTCAAGGGACTTGTCGACAGCGAACTTTCCTTAAACATCTCGAGGGAAACCGTGCAGCACGACAGAAGGCTTAAGCTTATCGCCTCCAACATAGAGAAAAAGATAAGGGCCGAGCTTGCCGATATGCTGGAGAACGACCGCGGGAATTACGAAAAATTCTTCAAGGAGTTCGGGCTGCAGATTAAGTACGGCCTTTACGAAAACTGGGGCGCCAATAAAGAAAACCTAAAGGATCTGGTTATCTTCCACTCGGTTAACAAGGAAAAGATGGTAACCTTTAAGGAATATGTCGCCGATATGAAGGAAGGGCAGAAGTATATCTACTACGCCGTCGGCAAGTCTGCGGACGCCATAAAGGTTATGCCCCAGGCCGAAAAAGTTAAGGAAGCAGGCTACGATATCCTTTGCCTGACCGACGAAGTCGACGAGTTCGCAATTAAAGTGCTGGGCGAGTACGACAAAAAAGAGTTCCGCTCGGTTTCGGCGGGAGATCTGGGGCTGGATAACGCCCAAAAGAGCGAAGCCTCGGATAAAGATAAAGAAATCCTTAAGTTTATTAAAGAATCCCTGGGCGACAAGATTAAGGAAGCAAGGCTTAGCAGCCATCTGAAGACGCACCCCGTCTGCCTTACCGCCGAAGGCGAGCTCTCCATCGGCATGGAAAAGGTATTTAATAACCTGCCGGGAGCAAAGGGCATTTCCGCCGAAAAGATACTCGAGATAAACGCCTCGCATCCCGTTTACGCCAAAATCGCTTCCCTTTTCGATTCTGACAAGGACGCGGTAAAGGATTACGCGCAAATCCTCTATTCCCAAGCCCTCCTGATAGAAGGGCTGCCCCTAGAAAACCCAACTGAATACTCACTGTTGGTGTGCAGGAGGCTGGCAGATTAAATGAGACAGAAAAAAGAGCGCCTTGGTGGCGCTCTTCCTGTATGCGTATCGCAATTAAAAAGGGGCTTTTACGGCCCCTTTTTATTACCATTTATTGAATACCTTTTCGGCGAAGCCGAGTTCGTTGTCTAAGGTTATCACCGTACCGTCGTCTAAGACGGCCTTGCCCGAGAACAGCCCGAATACCTGATGCTGGCAGGAGCGCAAAAAGCCCAGGTTGGTGTCGGCGAAGCGGTCTATTATGGGTTTGAAGCTCATTTCAAACCTGCCGTCGTCGGAGGTGAATGTCCAGTCGGACATAAAGTCGTCGTTGCCGTCCTTTACGGGAATGTTGAAGGTAACCTGGCTAAGCTTGTGGGCTTTGCCCTTGTAGAACAGCATATTTTCGGACGCTGCGGAAGTGTCGCCGAAGCCGTAGCCGATGTTAAAGCCGAATGTTTCGCCATCCAGCACGGTCGAGAGCGAGCCCCAATACCAGGTGTTCTTATAAGTCCAAACGCCTCTGCCCCAGTCGAGGGTGCCCAAAGAGTTGTTTTCGCGGTTGAAGCGGTATTCTTTGTCGGCAAAGCGCGCCCATCCCGTCGCCCTCATGCAGTTAATTTTTTGGTTATAGTAGAAGGCCTTGGGGTCTTCCTTAAAGGGAGTTGCGATTACCATCGATTCCTCGGGGGCGTCGGACAAGGTGATGTCGACTTCGAGGGAGCGGTTGTCGTCGAAGTTGGGCATCTTTACATACAGATGCCTGTTTATGCCGTCGTTACTGAAGGTAAAGACAGCCTTGTTGCTCTTGTAGACTATGTCGCCTATCTTCGAAGTCGAGGGAAGCTTAAGCTTGCCCATCGTGAAGGGAAGTATAATAGAGGTTGTCTTTTGCCAGGGCCTGTTGAAGTCGAGAAGGCTGGCGCTTAAAAGCCCGAGGTAGGAGTTGTCGGCTACCGTGAGGGCAACGGCGTAATCCTTGTTGCCGATGTAGTAGTAATCCCATTCCTTTATCCTGAATTTGGAGGCTTTTATATCATTACGATTGTAATCGAGAATAAGGCTGGTTGCGTAACCTTTCTGGTTAAGAGAGCCGTCGCTGTTTAGAAGCGGGGACGGGGTTGTGATTTTGTTTTGCATTGACATCCCTCCTGATATTTTTATTTGCCATATTGTAGCACAAATAATTTTAGTTTTCAAGACGAAAATTGGCGTTTTCGCGTTCAAAAGAGAGGCTTTTGGATTCCTATTTACTTTTGTCGGGGTATGTAATATAATAATGTCGGAATAAGGGAAATATACATAATCCAAAAGGGGAAAAGAAGAGATATTGCCCAAATTGCGGATACCAAACCCGACCCGATGCCCGGTATTGCCAAAGGTGCGGGCGCACCATCGGGCAATACGAAAATCCCAACGATACGGGCAGCGTGGGATGGGGCATATTGGGGTTTTTTATACCGCTTGTGGGGTTAATCCTGTACCTTACATGGAGAAACGATCAGCCCAAAAACGCCAGAAAGGCGGGGCAGGGGGCGCTGATAAGCGTCATTGCCGGTTTTGTTTCCCTGTCGCTGTATATAGCGTTTTTTGTAATTTTAGCGATGATTGCAGGAGGCAACTGAGGACTTATGAAATATTGTACCAATTGCGGAACGCTTATTAACGACGAAGATCTTTATTGCAGGCATTGCGGATATAAAGTGAGCGGCGAAAAGGCCGCCCGCGACACGGGAAACCCTCTTTGGGGCCTTCTAGGATTTTTCTTCCCCATAGTCGGGCTTAT
>DGDU01000032.1:0-24187 GCA_002385605.1 Christensenella sp. UBA3944 | reverse complement strand
TCGGCGCTGTTTTGGCGGGCGAACTTCAAAGCGTGGGAATTCTGCCCCTTTTGTAGTATAATAACCGCATGCGTATACTGTATTGCGGCATAGCTTCAAAATTCATACATACAATGCCTGCGGGCTGGTTTTTGTGCCAATCCTTAAAGAGCAAAGGCTTTGAGGATGTATACGAAATCTACCGTAACATCAACGAGCCCTTTAACGAAGTTATAAAGGAGATAATTTCTTATGAGCCCGATTATCTCCTTCTTTCGGTTTATGTTTTTAATGCCATATATGTAAAAAGACTGATTGCCGAAACAAGAAGGCTGCTCCCGGAGTGCGTGATTATCGCGGGCGGGCCCGAAGCCGACGAAACTTTTGACGCCCACCATATTGTGACAGGCGAGGGAGAGGAGGCTCTTTATACCTTAATTACCGAGGGCGGCGGCAAAGTTACTTACGCAAAGCCCGTCGAAGACCTCGACAGCATTCCTTCGCCCTATACCCCCGAAAGGCTGGAAGCCTCGCGAAACAGGCTTATTTATTATGAGGCGTCCAGAGGCTGCCCCTTTAAGTGTTCCTATTGCATGGCGGGGCTTTCGCAAGGGGTGAGGTATTTCGGTTCAGACAGGGTAAAAAAAGACCTTGTAAATATAGTAAACGGCGGGGCGCAAATCATAAAATTCACCGACCGCACCTTTAACGCCGACGCGAGGCGGGCAAACGAAATCTTAAGCTTTATTCTTGAAACCTTCGGCGATAACCCCGATGTGTGCTTTCATTTCGAGGTGGGCGCGGATTTGTTTACGGAAAGCACATTAGAGCTTTTATCCCGTATGCCTAAGGGGCTTATACAGCTTGAGGCGGGAATACAAAGCCTTAACCCCCTTAGCCTGAAGGCGGTTAACAGGTCGGCAAACACCCGAAAACTTATAAAAAACATACAAAAAATACTTGGCTACGGGAATATCCACCTTCATCTCGACCTGATCGCGGGCTTACCGCATGAGACACTTGATTCCTTCAAAGAGGGCTTCGGCGCCGTTTACGCGCTAAAGCCGCATAAATTGCAGCTTGGGTTTTTGAAGTTTCTGAAATATACCCCGATAAGAGAATTCGCGGGAGCGGTTTACGGCTCCGAGCCCCCTTACGAGGTTATCTCTACCCCCACCCTTTCGCAAGCCGCGCTTGCCGAGCTGAAGTCGGTCGAAAAGGTATTCGAAAGGCTGTATAACAGCGGAAGGTTTTTCTATACTCTGGAGTATCTTTCGACGACAGAAAGCTCCCCCTATAACCTTTACTTATCGCTTGCAGAACACCTTTTGCCCATAAAAGACAATTCCGACTACGGCATTCAGAAGGCGCTGCTAAGCTATAAGGGCGGGCTGCCGCACATTAAGGAAACGCTTAGGCTGGATTACCTTCTTTGTAACCCCATAAATAAAATCCCAAAGATCTTAAAACGGGAATACTCTGCCGAATTCAAAAGCTTTGTTAAGGAACTTAAACCCGACTCTCTTATCGGTTATGAAGAGTTTGCTTTCCTGCCCGATAAAGGCGAAGGGAGGTTTATAGCGAGGTTTGACTACCGCAACAGGGACAGGGTGACGGGCAGATACGCGTTTGAGGTAATATAAAAAGGGTTCCCGTAAAGAGAGCCCTTTTTTTGTGTGATTTTAAGAGATGATAATTTAATAGTTCTATTTCCCGTTAACCGAACGCTCAAACTCGCCGTAAAGCTTGTCGTTTATTTCTTTAAGTTTTGCTTCGTCGATTTTTAAGACTTTGCGGTCGTAGGTAAGAAGCCCGTTGATTTCGTCCTCGACATCGGTTATCTGGGTGTAGACGGCGGCGGAGAGGCCCTTTTTAATCAAGGGCAGGAGCTGTTTTGTATACAGCTTTTCGTATGCCGCGGTTAGCTTTTCCTTGGTGTCGTATTTGCGGTAGCCGAAGCTCTTTACCTTGTTGAAAACATGCCCGTCGACCTTAAGGCTGTAGCCGCCGAACTCGGAAAGCACGACAACCCTTCCCTTGCGCCTATGATAGGGTATATATAGGGGCGTAAAGTAAATGTGCAGGCTTAAGCAGTCGCCCCCGCCCTGGTCTATCCAGCCGCTGGCGTGGTCTATGGGGCGGGTAGGGTCCAACGCCCTCACAAAGTCGCAGGCGCGCAGGGCGTCAAACTGCCCCCAGCTTTCGTTAAAGGGTGTCCACAGGCAGAGGGAAACGCTGTTGTAAAGGGTTTCTACCGTGCGGCGGGTATCTACATAATATTCTTCCCTGCCGCCTTCGTCCTCCCTGTCCATGAGGGAGTAATTAGAGTCGCTTAAGGTTATATTTAAAAACCCGGCGGCGGCGCTGAGCGGGCGTATGGCTTTGCCCCCGCCGTTAACCATATCCTGCCAGACAAGCATGCCCAGCCTGTCGCAGTGGTAATACCACCTTAGCGGCTCTATCTTTATGTGCTTGCGGAGCATATTGAAGCCGGCTTTCTTTGCCGTCATTATGTCGAATATCATTGCTTCGTCCGAAGGCGGGGTGTACAGACCGTCCGAGTAGTAGCCCTGGTCCAAAAGCCCGTTGTGGAAGTATGGGCGGTTGTTTAGCATGAGGCGGCTCTTGCCGCGGGCGTCTTTGCCGGTTGAGAACTTACGCATACCGAAATACGACTTTACGGTATCCGAACCTACGGTTACGGTAAGATCGTAAAGCTTGGGGTTTTCGGGCGTCCAGAGGGTGTAGTCCTTAAGTTTAAGGGTCGCCAGCCCGCCCGAAAGCTTTGCCGAGGCTATCAGCTTGCCGTTGTCGAAAGCCGAAACCGTACCTTCGGCGTCGCCTTCGCAGTCGGCTGCAACGCTTAAGCAATTATTGTCTATGTCGGGGGTTATGCGAAGGGATTTGATATAGTTCGCGGGCACGCTTTCCATCCATACAGTCTGCCAGATGCCCGACTGAGGGGTGTAGAATATCCCGCCCCTCTTTAGTTTTTGCTTGCCCCTCGACTGCACGCCTTCGTCGGTGGGGTCGGTGACGGTGAGGGTAAGCTCGTTTTCGCCGTCAACAAGCAGCTCGGTAATGTCCAGGCAGAAGGGGAAGTATCCGCCCTTGTGGCTGCCCGCGGGTTTGCCGTTTACAAAGATTTCGGCCTCGTAATCCACCGCGCCGAAGTGCAGCAGTACCCTGTCTTTTACAAAGCCCTCGGGAAGGGTGAATGTTTTGCGGTAATACAGCACATCGTCAGGCGTTACCTGCCTCATTACCCCGCTTAACAGGCTTTCGGGAGAGAAGGGAACCAGGATAAGGCCTTGGTACTCCCTCAAAATTTCGCAGTTGGAGAGTATAGCGTACTCCCACGCGCCGTTAAGGTTAAAGTAACTGTCCCTTTCCATCTGGGGGCGGGGATACTCGGGAAGAGGGCGGTTTTTGTCCAGATTTTTGCCAAAATCGGTGTATAAATATTCAAATTGCTCCATTTCTTTTCACCTTTTATATTTTCGGTCAATTTATGATATCAAAAATCACAACCGAATGCAATATGTTTGACGGAAGGGGTAATAAGGGCTATAATAGTCATATTAACTAATATTTGTAAAAAATTGTGCGAAAAATAGCATTTTTGCATAATGATAATCAGAAAGAGGAAAAAATGGCTTTCGACATAGAGCTTGTGGGCAAGATCGGCTCGATGGCGCTTATCAACAAAGAATACAACGACATGGATTACAATATCCTCGCGAGGATAAGCCGCGAGCTTAAGCCCGGCTATATCTGGGTAACTTCGGGCGCCACCGAAATAGGAAGGCTGGACTACATTCACCGCACGGGCGGCGAGCTTGAAGGCCCCGACAGCGACATAAAAACCGACTACGCCGCGCAGGGGCAAAGCATCCTCATGAGCTCTTACCGAATGTATGTGGACGGAAGGTATTCGGTGAGGCAGTTTCTGGTCGAGCATCAGCACTTCAACGACCCCGCCAAGAGAGAGCACCTCAAGGCGGCTCTCCTCAGGTGCCCCGCCCAAAAGGCCATACCCATAATAAACTACAACGACCCCGTAAGCTACGAAGAAAACCGCAAGATGGAGATCCAGGCCCTGCGCGCCAAAAACGCCAAGGTCGTCGAGTGCATAGACAACGACGAAACGGCAAGCCAGATAGCCTGCCTGGTTAAGCCTAAATACCTGCTTATTCTCTCCAGCGTAGACGGCATTTATACCGATGCTAAGGATAAGACCACCCTTGTGCACAACATCGACGGCGCGACTCCCGATGAGGTCATCGGGCATATCGAATATTATCAGAACTTCTGCGACGGCGCCAGCCGCAAGGGCGCTAACGGCGCGCGCATGAAGCTGGAATATGTAAAAGAGCCCGTAAAGCTGGGCACAACCGTGTTTATCGCAAACAGCAGATATTCTATAAAAGACATACTGGACGGGAAAGCGCCCTCTACCAAGATTTCAGTCCGATAATTTTTCCGCCAGCCAACATACTATATTAATCGACTAACATGCTAAAGCCTAAAAATACAGGGGGTTAGGGGAAGCTTTAGGATGTACGCTGTCACCCCGATTAAAATATGAGAAAAAGAAAACTAAGCGCGGCAAAGCTTGCCGCCGACGCTTTGGCGTTGGCTGTGGGCTCGTTTCTTAGCGCTTTTGCCCTGCATAGCTTTATTATCCCCAACGGCTTCGTAAGCGGTGGTGTCGGAGGAATTTCCGCCATCCTCGAAAACGCGGGGATGATAAAAAGCTATATCTCGTATTATCTTTTCAATATTCCCCTGCTTATCGCCGCCGTAATAAAATTAAAAAAAGACTTTGCCGTAAAGACCGTAATCTCGGCGACCCTTGTTTCGGTAATAATGGGGCTTATGGAAAGTTCGGGGTTTTTAAGGTTTACGGGCGACAGGCTGCTTGCCGCCATATATTCGGGGGTGCTGTTCGGGATAAGCCTCGGCATGGTTTACGAGGCGGGCGGCTCGACGGGAGGAAGCGAGATTATAGCAAACCTTATCACAAAAAGGCGCCCCGAGGCGAAAGTTTCCGTCTTGATTCTTGCTATGGATGTAATCATAATCGCCTTCGGGCTTCTGGTTTTTGACGGCTGGAGCGTAATTTACGCCCTTGTCTGCTCGGTGGTCTGCGAAAAGATAATGGCGGTTTATCTCGATAAGGGCAGGATGGGGGATATGTATTATATCGTAACCGAAAGGCCCGAAGGGATATTGGCCGCGCTTAACAATAGATTCGGGCGGGAAGGTATAGCCGTCGAGGCGAGAGGCTCGACCTCCGATGCGCCCAAAACCTTAATAAAGCTGTTTTTGCCTAACGGCAAACAACATAAAGTAAAACAAACGCTTGCCGCCGAGGACGGCGGCGCTTTCGCCTTTGTGGCGGGCGCGGCGATATCCTCAAAAGGCAATAGGGTGAAATGAAAGGAAGCGGGGGTTATATGAAAAGGCTGTCTTTGGCCAAAGAAATTGCCATAATGCTTCTTGCACCGCTTTGCATAGCTTGCGGGATGCAGCTCTTCCTCGCGCCCGCGGGCATTAACGCGGGCGGCTTTCTGGGCATTTCGCAGATTATCGGGCTTTGGGCTCCCGAAAGG
The DNA here is from genome assembly GCA_002385605.1 of Christensenella sp. UBA3944. Lineage (GTDB taxonomy): Bacteria > Bacillota > Clostridia > Christensenellales > DTU072 > Firm-09. Next base: position 18,593 of record DGDU01000032.1, on the reverse strand, counting down.
CTGTATTTAGGCATAATTTATTTTATACTCAATGTCCCGCTCATCGTGCTTTCCCTTTTCTTTTTCACAAAAAAATTCGTGGTTAAAACGCTTATAACCGTCTTTTTGATTAGCGTTTATATGACGCTCGGCGAGGTTTTCGGGCTTCCCCGAAAGCTGGGGCTTGTTAGCTTCGAAAACATAACGCTTATCGCCCTCGCGGGCGGGGCGCTTCTCGCGATAGGCATAGCCCTACTTCTTATCGGGGAAGGCTCGGCGGGCGGCACCGATATAATCTCGCTAATCCTTCAGAAAAAGTACAGGCTGGGCAACGCGTCCAGGCTTCTGTTGCTGTTTGACCTTGTTGTGATAGCGGTTTATTGCGGCATAGAAAGAAGCCTTCCTTCGTTTTTATACGCCGTTGCGGCGCTGGCTTCGTATCAGATAACTTTGGAGTTTGTTTTCGGGGCTTTCTCAAACGCCGTTATGTTCGAGATTGTCACAAGCGATTCGCAGGCAATCATCAAGGCAATAGATGAGGAACTCGGGCGGGGCTCGACGATGTTTAAGGCGATAGGCACATACACCAAAGAAAATAAAGAGGTTGTTGTCTGCGTAGTGAGAAAGCGCCAGGAGTCCAAAGCAAGGGAGCTTGTAAAGCGTATAGCCCCCGACAGTTTCGCTTACACGATACCGATAAAGGAAGTAATAGGCAAGGGATTTAGAAATATTTATATGTAGGAGAGGTAAAATTGGTAAGAATCTCAGGCTCGGTATATAAGCCCAAAGAGCAAAAGCATATCATTCTGGATATCTGCAAGCTGGACGACAACTTGCGCGGGGTGGCGTATGTCGGCGCAAAAAGATATGCGGTAAGCGGCGCTCTGCCAAGGGAGAAGGTGCTAGCGGTCGTAAAAAAGACCGAGAACAATGTAAGCTACGCCGATGTTAAATCTGTACTTGAAGCCGCGCCCGAGAGGGCGGAGCCCTTCTGCCGGTATTACGGGAAGTGCGGATATTGCAGGCTGATGCACGCCGATTACGCCGCCGGGCTGAAGCAAAAAACCGACCTTGTGAGAAAAAAGCTCTGGAGCTTGGGCGTACGGAGCGTGGAAGAGTGCGTAAGCATGGGCAAAACCGCCTGTAAAAACAGGGCTGTTATTGCTTTCAAGAGAAAAGACGGCGCTGTCGAGGCGGGCGTTTTCGACCCCGAAACCCAAAAGGTAACCAACATTAAAGGCTGCCATTTGTTCGGCGGCTGGTACGCGGAATTTATAAAGATATTGAACGAATGGGCAAACGAATACGGCCCGGGCGACGCCAAATCCCTAAAGGGCGTTTTAAGCTTTGCCGAGGCGAGATACATAGACGGGGCGCTGCTGCTAACCCTCGTTTCTCCTTCTCCCTCGGTTAAAAACTTAGAAGAATTATACAACAGCCTTGCCGGGCGATTCAGGGCGGTGTCACTTTGGCTATGCGTAAAGAGCGATTCGGGCGGTGATACATCGTTAATACATATAGCGGGGCAGAAAAGGCTGCAGATATCTATGCTTGGCGTAAGGTGCGAGATAGGCCCGTTTTATTTGTTTGCCGAAAACGAAAAAACAGCCGAGGCGATGTATAAAAAGCTTGCCGATATCATAAAGGAAACCGGGGCGGAATATGTCGTCGAAGCCTACCCCGACATCGGGCTCGCGGCGGCGCTGTTTGCCAAAGCCGGGGCAAAAGTAGTGTCCGTAAAGCCTACGCCCGACAGCGAGCGCAGGGCAAAAAAGCTTTGCAACAAAAACGAAATTACGGGGGTAGAATACCTTTGCGGAAGCGTAGGCGAGATTCTTCCCGCCCTTACCCCTCGGGGGAAAACGGCTTTGCTTATATCTTCCTCGAAACAGGAGGGGAATTTTGGACAAGCCGTGCTTAAGTTTTCTCCCGACATAATTTTATATCTTTCTTCCGATATCTCCCGCCTTACGGACGACCTCTTGCCCCTTTGCGACAACGGTTATTCCGTAGTTTCGGCAACCCCTTACGATTCCATCCCGTATTCTTGCAATGTCGAAACCCTGGTATGCCTTGCCAAAACAATTAAATAAAGGGATATATACATTTTATTTAGCTTTACCGCTTTTCAATTTACCGGTTGGTATTGAATTGAGAAGCCGGGTGTGATATCATTATTTCAACGAATTTTGCGAGGGAAACCTATGTGTATTTTTAAGTTTATGATGAAAAAAATAGCGAATATCCCGCAAATAGACGATTTCGAGAATTATTTGTTCATTGGCCCCCATCCCGACGATATCGAGGTAGGAGCAGGCGCGACCGTCGCAAGGCTTGTTGCCATGGGCAAGAAGGTATCCTATGTGATAGCCACCGACGGAAGATACGGCTCGGAAGACCCCGAAGTGGACTGCGAAGAGCTTGTTAAGCTAAGGCAAAAAGAGTCCCTCGAGGCTGCAAAGATACTGGGCGTAGAGGATGTAACCTTCCTCCCCTTCCACGACGGCGGGCTGTACGACCAGGCCGAACTTACAAAGGCTCTCGCCATAGAAATCGCCAAGAGAAAGCCCGACATGGTATTCTGCCCCGATCCCTTACTGCATACCGAGTGCCACGCCGACCACCTTATAGTTGGAAGGGCCGCAAGCAGCGCCTACATAATGAGCCTTAATGTCCCGACGATGAGGGATTTGGGCGTAAACCAGGTTATGGTGCCCAAGGCCCTGGCGTATTATTACACCGCGCGCCCCAACAGGTATTTCGCGCTTAAGGGATACCAAAAGAAGCAGTTTGAGGCGCTAAAAGCCTTCAAGAGCCAGTTTACATACACCGAGGACGGCAAGGGCTCTCTTAATATGCTGTTTATCTATCTTAAGATTCGCGCCCTTCATTTCGGGATTCCCAGATTTAAAGGTAAAGCCGATGGCTTCAGGGTGAACTCTCCTTTGATGATTCACTGCTGCGCCGAAAAGATATAAGGAGAATAGTATGGAGCAAGAGGGCAAAGTAAGCTTTATAGACAAACTGAAGGCTTTTATGAAAAAGCACGCCGGCATCTGGCAGCTTATTAAGTTTACTCTTATAAGCTGTATCGCCGCCGTTGTCGAGATAACCTCATATATGCTACTCGACAGCGTATTTTTGAAAAAGCTGAACAACCAGGCGGTTAACTGGTTTATCTTCCATTACGACCCCGCGACGACGGGCGGGCTGGGCACGATGATAGCGTTTCTGGTATCGACCACGCTTGCGCAGATCGTTTCCTTCATAACCAACCGCAAGAAAACCTTTAACGCCAACAATAACCTGGCTTTCAGTGTAACCGTCTATGTAATTATGATGGTTTCGATAATACTTCTGCAGACCTGGTCGGGCCCCATCATTGTTACCTGGTTCGACAGCTTTATCCATAACTCGGGCGTAAGCGGCTTCCTGGGCAAGTTCCTGTGGATGTTCATTTCCTTCCTTATCGTATTCCCCATGAACAAATATGTTATCATGCGCAGGGTGGATAAGAAAGAGCCCGAAGAGGAAGAAGCCCCGGCTCAAGCCGAATAGGGTAAAATCACAAACACTAAAAAGCGGGCATGCGCCCGCTTTATTTTTGTCGTTTGCATAGCCCCACAAGCCCTGTCGGGCGTGTAACTGCCTGTGTTTATGATAATCCTCAGCTTGGAGAACAATGGACATATGGCTATTCCCGACATAAATAATCAAAACCGAAACGGCAAGAAGAATCCTATTCCCTTTATTGCCTCGTTATGTTATGGGATATATCAGCCTTATTTGATTACCTGAATCTCAAGCGGGAATTTGCTCATCCATTCGCAGTCGTTTTTGTTGATGAGAATGGGATTTTCGTAGCGGAAGCCGATATTCTCTTCGGGGCAGGCGTACTGCATTGCGCAGATAACCATTTCGTTTTCCCGGTAGACATGGTCGGGGTTTGTCCAGTATTCTATGGGCCCGTCGTTTAAGCCGATACGCCATTCGTCGCCCAGCATGCCGATGCCGTGCTCAAAGCCGGGTACCATATATTCGGCAAAGCCGCGCTTTGCCGCGAACTCGAGCATTTGGTTGGAAAGCTCGCTGGGGGTGATTCCCGCGCGGTAGGTTTTCAGCGTTTCTTTTACGATGTCCTCAAAGTTCTTGGCGTGCCAAAGCTGGGCAGTTTGCTCAAAAGGGCTACAAAAAAGCCACGCTTCTTGATATAGCCGAAGAACTTAACATGACAAACGCCAATTTGTACTCCTACGCTAAGTCCAAGCAGGCGTTGTATCACGATGCTGTGGAATACGCCATGAAGAAATGGCAGAATTATGTTAAGGCCGCGGTATCAAAGGCGGAAGACCCGATAGAACAGATAAACGCCCTGTTTGACAGCGCGATAACATACCTTTCGGGCGATAAGGATTTTTGCAGCATATTAAAAAACGACCCCGAGCTTTTCCCGATGTTCCCCAATGTCGACCCGTTTGAGGAAGTTAACAAAAAGTCGGTTAAAATGCTGGAATCGGTGCTAAGCAACGGCATAAAAAAGGGCGTGTTTCTGGATATCGAAGTAGCGAGGGTGGCGCATATACTCTTTGCCATTTATAAGGGCTTGATCATCGAAGGGTATATCCTTTCGGACGACTACAACTTCCTTAAGACGACATATTACGAAGCCAAGAATATCCTATTAAACGGCATTTTGAAAAAATAAATCATCCGACAGCCTGATCTATAAACAAACAAAAACAGCGTTGAAACCATTGAATCAACGCTGTTTTTTGGCGGAGGAACCGAGATTTGAACTCGGGCGACTTTTTTACGGTCCTACGCCCTTAGCAGGGGCGCCTCTTCGGCCACTTGAGTATTCCTCCATACCTTAATAGCCGCAGTTTTTGATGCTTTTTGATATTATCATATCACCGTGCTTTTGTCAAGTTTACAGCCTAAATATTTAGGGCGTTTTATGATAATAATTGCCAATATGGGCGCAAAAAATTACTCTTTGGCAAGGGTGCGATTGAGATTTACAATCACAAGGGGCTTTGTTATAATAATTATATGAAAGTTAGCGCGTACAAAGGGCAAAACATAGGCGTCGCCGTTTCGGGAGGGGCGGATTCGATGGTGCTGCTGCACCTCCTTCTAAAAGAGGGCGCCATAGTAAGCGTCGTAAATGTCGACCACGGTATTCGCGGCGAGGCCTCGGCGCGAGACAGCGATTTCGTGAGGGAGTTTTGCCAAAAAAACGGGCTTCCTTTTTATTTCAAGAAGGTGGACGCCCCCGCCCTTGCCGAAAAGGAAGGGATCTCGGTAGAGCTTGCCGCGAGAGAGCTCCGCTACGCCTTTTTCGAGGAGCTTCTTAAAGAGAAAAAGGTAGATATAATAGCCCTTGCCCATCATCTTGATGACCAGGCCGAAACAGTGCTTATGAGGTTTTTCAGAGGCACGGGAGCGAGAGGCTTAAGGGGCATTGTGGACAGGGAGGGGTATATCCACCCCCTTCTGGATTACAGCAAAGCCGAAATTTTAGAATACGCCGCCAGAAACGGCATCGGGTATGTGACCGACGACACCAACTTCGACTCGGGCTACCGCCGTAACTTTATAAGAAACGAGGTTATGCCCCTTCTTCAAACAAGATATCCCGATTTGCCAAAGACCATACGCAAAAACGCCCTTGTCTTTGAGGAAATAGAGGACTTTCTTTGCAAGAGTATAACCCCCTGCAAAAAAGACGGCAGGGGCGTCGCGCTGCCCGTGACGGTTTTGGACCGCCATCCCGCCGTCGCGAAAAAATCGATTGCCGAGGCGCTGAGGGTTTTGGGTATAATGCGGGATATAGAGTACGGGCATCTCGAAGGGGTGCTTGCCCTAAGAAACGCCCCCAATAACGCCAGGGTAAACCTGCCTTTCGGGGTGGATGCCATAAAAGAATATTCCGATTTGCGCTTTGTGTTGCGCCCCTCGGGGCAGCCTTTTGAGGCGCCGTATATGCGGGACGGAGTATACGAGTACGAAGGCACAAAAATAGCGTTCAGAAAGGGATCGGAGATAAAAAGGGGATTAACCTTCGACGAAGACAAGCTGCCCGAAGGCGCAGTTGTGCGGACGAGGCAGGCGGGCGACCGCTTCAGAAGGTATAAAGGTAAGGAGAAAAGCCTTTCGGATTATCTTACCGATATAAAGCTTCCCCTTTCCGGTAGGAATCGCCTTTTGGTGCTTGCCAAAGGCTCCGAAGTATACGCCGTGCTTGGCATAGAGGTTGCCGACGCCGTAAAGATTGACAAAAACACAAAAAATATAATTGAAATAGTAAGCTACGAAGGAGACGACTGATGCACAAGGATGTACTAAAGGTTCTGCTTACCAAAGAGCAAATCGCCCAAAGGACAAAAGAACTTGCCGAGCAGATCAACAAAGATTATGCCGGCAAAAGCGTGCTGATGATTTGCATTCTCAGAGGTGCCGTGCTGTTTTTTGCCGACCTCGCCCGCCTTTTGGATGTAGATGTCCGCCTCGATTTCATGGCGGTATCCAGCTACGGAGCCGGCACTTCGACAAGCGGCGAAGTCCGCATAGTAAAGGATGTTTCGCAGCCGATAGAAGGGCTGCATGTCATTCTGGTCGAGGATATCATCGACACAGGGCATACCCTCAAATATCTCAAGAGGCTTATGGAGAGCAGAAATCCCGCCTCTTTGAAAATCTGCGCACTGTTGGATAAGCCCTCGAGAAGGGAAACCGATCTTCAGGGCGACTATGTCGGATTTGAGGTCCCCAACGAATTTGTGGTAGGTTTCGGGCTGGATTACGCCGAAAGATACCGCAACCTCCCCGATGTCTGCGTACTTAAACCCGAAATTTACGGCGGAAAATAATGAAAATCAGACCTACCCTCAAGCAACTTGCAACCCTTTTTCCCGTCCCCCTGTATGTGGTCGGGGGCGCGGTGAGGGATTGCCTGCTGGGGGTGGACGGAAAGGATATCGACCTCGCGTCAAGCCTGACCCCCGACGAGGTAAAAAAGGCTCTCGAGGGGACGCAATTTCGCGCCCTTCCCACAAGCCCCAAGCTGGGCACCCTTAAGATAAAGGGCGGCGGGGAGGAATACGAGTATACCTCTTTCAGGAGCGACAGCTACACGGGCGACGGAAGCCACACCCCCGAAAGCGTGAGGTTTACGGACAGCATTTATGAGGACGCTTTGAGGCGGGACTTTACCGCCAACGCCGTGTATTACGACATATCTGAAGAAAGGTTTGTCGACCCTTTGGGCGGGATAAAAGATATAGAGAACAGGATTCTTAGAGCCGCCCGCGACCCTTACGGGGTGCTCAGGGAGGACGGCCTCAGGCTTCTTCGGATGGTGAGAATAGCCTGCTCCTGCGGATTTGAAACAGAGCCCGCCCTGTATTCGGCGGCAAAGAAAAACGCATCGTTACTTAAAAACATAAACAACGGCCGGATAGGCGATGAGTTCGCGAAAATCCTTGTTTGCGATACCGAAAACGGTGTTTCGGGCGCCCATTCACGCGCTGTAAGAATGTTGATAGATTTCGGGCTTATAAATTACATCCTGCCCGAGCTTATGGAAGGGGATAAATTCCCGCAAAGGGCGGACTTCCACAAATACGATGTGCTGGAGCATACACTAAAGGTTTTCGAGCTGTCGCCGCCCGCGGTAAGGATAGCGGCGCTGTTCCATGACATTTCAAAGCCCAGCCAGAAGCTGGCAACGGGCAAGATGGCGGGGCACGAATTCGCGGGCGCAGAGATGCTGAGGAAAAAGCTTTCGCAGTTATGTTTTCCCAAGGATGTAATCGAGAGGCAGGCCAGGCTTGTCGAGTGCCACATGTATGACTTAAAATGTGAAACAAGAGAGCAAAAACTAAGGCTGTTTATTCAGAAGAATTACGATATAATGGACGACCTCATCGACCTCAAGAATGCCGACTACGAGGGAAGCGGGATGGAGGGGCCTAACCCCTCGTCAAAGCGGATGCGGGAAGTGTTTGAGAGGATGAAGGCCGAGGGAGTGCCCTTTACCATTAAGGATTTGCAGGTTGGCGGCAAAGAGCTTATAGATCTGGGGATTCCCGAGAACAAAAGAAGCGCCATTTTGAAAGAGCTCCTGGAGAGCGCGGCTAACGATAAAAATCTGCTTAGCAAACAAGCCCAATTTGAGTTTTTAAGAAGTAAGACGCCGATTTAATAGGCATACTATACCTATGAGGAGGCGCGTAGGTGTTTTTCTGCTTGTAGCCATCATTTTGGCTACGGGCATCTTTTTGTATAGCGGCGTAAGGCGCGGCTTTGAGCTTACCGTTACAGACGGGGACAAGGTTTTGCTGCAAAAAAATTACAACATCCGAACGGGCACCCGCCTCAAGGTTTTTTTCTTACACAACAACGATTATTTGAAATTCTATGAGCAACTGGAGGACAAGGGGGCGGCTCTCGGCGAGCTTAACTCTGCCCTGGAGGAGGATATCTCTAAGGTGGCGGAAAGTATCTACCGGCCGCCCAAGGATGCAAAGGTTTTATGGGATAAGAGGGAATTTACCTACGATCCCGAGGCGGACGGCGTCGAGGCGGATAAACAGGGCTTAATAAGGTCGCTTTTTGAAAAAATGGATAAAAATATTGCCGTCGGGATTAAAAAGCTGCCGATTAGGCCCCTCGTGACGGTGGAGGACCTTAAAAAGATAACCGAGCAGACGGCAAGTTTTTCGACCAATTATTCTACCTCGTCTCCCGCCAGAAAACACAACATAAACCTTGCGGTATCCTTTATAGACGGCACCGTATTGCAGGCAGGCGAGAGGTTTTCTTTTAATAAGGCCGTGGGCCCGCGCACGGTGCAGAGGGGCTTTCTGGAGGCAAAGATAATTTCTTCGGGGCAATTTGTAAAGGGGATAGGCGGCGGGGTCTGCCAGGTATCGACCACGCTTTATAATGCCGTCATACGGGCGGGGCTTAAGCCCGTAAATGTATGCGGGCATTCCCTTCCCGTGGGGTATGTGCCCTTGTCTTTCGATGCCATGGTGTCGTCGGCGAACGACTTCGAGTTTGAGAACAATTCGGGCTACCCCGTGTATATCAAAGGTGAGTGCGACGGCAATAATGTTAAGTTCACTTTTTACGGAATAAACCTTAATAAAGACAAAAAGCTTGTTTTTCGCAGCGAGATATTAAGGGAGCTGCCCTGCGACGATTATGAGGAAATCTGCGACGACTCCCTGCTTGCAGAGGGGGAACTGTTTAAGGTGCTCACGCCGCCCAAAAGCGGGTATGTTTCCGAGGGGTATATGGATATCTACGAGGGCGGCAAGCTGACAAGCTCGGTGAGGCTTAGGCGGGACACCTATCAGCCGCAAAAGGGAGTGAGGATTGTAAGGGCTATTTATCAGGATTCCTGAATAAAGCCGGAAGGTCTTTACGCTTGATGACGATGCGCGTGAAAGCTCGGACTACGGGCAAAAGGGCAAACACATATACGCAAAGGAAGAGCAGTTCGCCCTTTCGGGCGGTGATGACAACCTCTCCCTGCGGGGTTCGTGAGCCGTATAGCAGCCTGCCAATCGGGATTTCAGGCCTGTCGGCAGCGGGCTGAGCGGGGGCCGAGGGCTGCCCGCCGGGTTCTGTCGGGTTTTCGTTTGCCGGTGTTTCGGGAGTATCGGGAATTTCGTCCCCGGGCGTTATGCCGGGCTCTTCCGTTTGCCCGCCCGAGGGCGGCGGGTTGGAGACATAAACGGCGGTATATCGGGCGATGAAGCCGCCGTGGTTTATCTCCTTAACGGTAAAGCCCGCGAAGGTGTAGCCCTCCTTTTCGGGCGGGGCGTAAGTGTTTTCGCTGAGCTCTCCCCTTTCTGTATGTATGATGGCGTCGCCGTCGTAATAATACTTATCGAACATAAATTTATATCTTGCCGTATAGACGGTATCGCTTTCGGCTGGGGAGATTTCTTTGTCCCAGCCGGCAAATACGATGTTTTCGTTTATAGAGGCGTCGGGCGGGGCGGGTGTGTCGCCATACAGCGTTTCGACAACGCTTTCGGTTATACTTCCGTAGCCGTACCTGAAGGTGATGTTATATGATTTTCTTTCGATAGCCGGGTATAAATAAACCGCTTGCCCGTAGGCGGCGGTAACAGTCCCGCCGTAGGGTAGGGTTTTTTGGGCGTCCGTATACCATCCTCCAAAGGCGTAATGCATGGGCACCTCGGGCGGGGCGGGGGTATACGGCTCTCCGTAGGTTACATACGCGGCGAGTATGCCGTCGGTGTATACCTCTACCTTGTACTTTTCGGCTTCGAGGGTGAGAATCAGGGTTACATTGCTTTCGGGCATAACAAAGCTGTCGCCCTCAAGCGGGATAACCGTGCCGCCCCCGTCAATAACTTTCTTTTGGGCAAGGGTATACCCCTCCGGCAGAGTGTAGGCAAAACTCACGGTTTCGCCCGGGTCGGGGTATTCGGGGGTTATGATAAGAGCGATACCTTGCGAAATATCCGCGATTACGGCGTAATTTATGGGCTCGAACACGGCATAAAGGCTTAGCTCGCATTTTATTACCTCGATGGGGTAGAAGCGGTCTGTTTCGGGCGGCCGGGTTTTTGACCAATACACGAAGCGGGCGTTTTTCTTTGCCGGCGGATCGGGGAACTGCGGAAGCTTCCTCCCGTATATGGCGTCTACCTCGGCGAGCAAAATGTCGCCGTCATAAAACCTTACGCAAAAACTAAGCGGCTCGATAACGGCGTAAAGGCTGACCGAAGCTGTTATGGGCTTGTCAAAATCGAAAAAGCCGGGGGCGCCTTGCTCCTTCCAGCCTTTGAAAACCTCGCCCTCCGAAACTTCGCACTCCAAAATCTCGAGATCCTGCCTGCAAATAGTCGAGCCGTATTCGGCCTCGAAGCTGTAAACGGGATCCGGGTTTTCGTAATAATAAAATTTAACTTGAAGCATGATTTTTCTGAAGCAGGCGGTAAATGTATAATCTTTTTCTATTTGCGCTGCCGAAAAATCAAATACAGCCCCGCTTTCTTTATCTCTCCAGCCGACAAAATCGTGTCCTTCGGGTATCGCGGGCATCGGCACCGTTCCGATGTCGAACAGCCCGCCTTCGCATTCGATAAGAAACTCGTCGTTGTCGGGGTGAATGAAGCGCAAGGAATAAACCCTTTTGAATTCGGGGATAAAGGTGTAATCTCTGTCTATCGCGGTGGCTTCAAAATCAAAATATCCTGTGGCGCCTTTTTCTTTCCAGCCCAAAAACCGATAGCCTGTCTTAACGGGTATCGGCGGGTTTGTGAGCGCGGCTTGTGAATAGGGTACGGTTTCGGCCTTGTATACCGTGCCTTCGGGATATTCGAAGATAAGGGTGAAAATTATCTCCCTGAATAAGGCAACAAAATTATAGTCTTTGTCTATTTCGGTTTTTTCGAAATCAAATAAAACCCCCGAACCCTTTTCCTTCCAGCCCAGAAATGTATAGCCCTCCCTCTGCGCTTGGGGCGGGTTGCCGAAATATCCTTGGGGGACGGGCTGCCTGTAAAATACCGTTCCCTCGGGGTATTCGAAGGTAAGGGTGTAGGTTATCTGCTCGTAAACGGGGGCGAAAGTATAATCTTTATCTATTTCGGTGTTTTCGAAATCGAATAAAGCGTCGGCGCCTTTTTCTTTCCAGCCCAAGAAAATATAGCCCTCCCTTACAAGCCGGGGCGGGTTGGCATAATAGCCCTTCTGAAAGGTATCCCGGTAATATACCGTGCCGTCATAGCTTTCGAAGGTAATGGTATAGGTGTAAACGATTTGCTTGTAGACGGGGACAAAAATATAGTTTTTGTTAATCGGGGTACTTTCAAAATTAAATAATTCCCGAGAGCCTTCCTCTTCCCAGCCTACAAATATAAAGCCTTCCTTCTCGGGCGGCGGCGGCGGGCTTACGAAAGAGCCTTTGTTTGCAATGTCGGCCTTTCCGCCCCCTTCCCATACGAACTCGACAGAGAAGCGCTCTATTCTTCTTACCGTGAGGTCCTTGTCTACCCTTAGCATCTGTCCGTAGGCCAGAGGATAAAAGGTAGCGGGAGATTCGCAGTCATCGAGGCTGTATTCGTACTCGTAGCCCGATTGTGGGAAAAACTCGAAGAAAATGGCGTTATCGTAAAACAATACGCCGTTTATAGGCTGCGAACCCTGTGACCTTAGGGTATCTATCTGCTCGCTGAATTCTGTAAGCAATCTGATTTCGCCGTAAAAATCCCAAATCTTTACTGTATCGGCGGCATAAGCCGTCCCTGCGCCGCAAACCGATAAAATAAAAACAACAAACACCAAACAGGATGCAAGAAGAAGCGATAACCTTCTAACCATCTATCCCCCAAAAATCATATCCTTCTTAACCGCACTTAACCGCGGAAATTGTCATTATTATAAAACAAACCAATAATTATGTCAATTTTTGTTGAAATAAATCTATTAATGTAGATTTCCGCGCCTTCTATGACGCGAAAATACGCCGTTCTGAAGGCGTTTCTGGATTCACGGACGAAAAACTGTTCGTATTTTCGTATGTTGTTTTACAAATACTTCTAACTATGGTAAACTAAAAACATAGAGGCGTTATCCGTTGTTTATGGTCAGGGAGGCGTTATGAACAGGGCATGGAGAGGGTTTCGCGAAGGCGAGTGGACAAAAAAAATAGATGTAAGAGGGTTTATTAAAAGTAATTATACGCCCTACGACGGCGACGAAAGTTTTTTGCAAAAGCCCACACAAAGGACAAAAAAGTTATTTGCCGAAGTCGAGGCCCTTCTTAGCGAAGAGCGCAAAAGCGGCGGCGTGCTAGATGTCGACTGCAAGCATATTTCTTCCCTTCTGAGCTTCCCTCCGGGATATATTAATAAGGATTTAGAGATTATCAAGGGACTGCAAACCGACAAGCCCCTCAAAAGGGCGGTAAACCCCTTCGGGGGCATAAGGCTCAGCCAGAAAAGCTGTGAGGAGTACGGCTATACGCTAGACCCTCAGCTGGTGGAATCGTTCAAGTACAGGACGACCCACAACGACGGCGTTTTCAGGGTATACACCGACGAGATGAAAAAAGCCCGCCACTCGGGCATAATCACCGGGCTGCCGGACGCATACGGCAGAGGGCGAATAATAGGCGACTATCGCCGCGTTGCGCTGTACGGCATGGACTTTCTTATCGGTCAAAAGAAGAAGGACAAAGAGCGCTACGGCAGGCGGCGCATGAGCGAAGAGAACATCAGAGTCTGCGAGGACTTGTTCCGCCAGCTCGAGTTTATGGAGCAACTGAAGACTATGGCGGCGGAGTACGGCGACGACATCTCCCGCCCCGCGGAAAACGCCCGCGAAGCCGTCCAATGGCTGTATTACGGCTATTTGGGTGCCGTAAAAGAGCAAAACGGGGCCGCAAACTCTATCGGAAGGATTTCGACATTCCTGGATGTATATATCGAGCGCGACATACAAGAAGGCGCGCTTACCGAGTCCGAGGCGCAGGAATTAATTGACGACCTCGTTATAAAGCTCAGGATGGTAAGGCACCTTAGGTCCTCCGCTTACAACGATTTGTTCGCGGGCGACCCCGTATGGGTTACGATGGCCGAGGCAGGAATGACCGAGGAAGGCCGCCACATGGTCACAAAGACGGCGTACAGAGTTCTGAACACATTGTATAATTTAAGCCCCGCGGCAGAGCCAAACATTACGGTACTATGGAGCGAGAGGCTACCCGAAAACTACAAGAGATTTTGCGCAAAGGTAAGCATAGACACCGACTCCATACAGTACGAAAACGACGATGTAATGCGCCCCGAGTTCGGCGACGATTACTCCATTGCCTGCTGTGTGTCGGCCATGAGGACGGGCAAGCAGATGCAGTACTTCGGGGCAAGGTGCAATATCGCAAAAGTGCTGCTTATGGCGCTTAACGGCGGAAGGGACGAGATAAGCGGCGTCCAAATCGGGCCCAAGGGTAAAGTTTTTGAGGAGAAAAAGCTTAATTACGACGAAGTGATAAAGGCTTACGACAGGTATTCCGCGTGGGTCGCCAGGCTATATGTAAATACCTTAAATGTCATCCATTACATGCACGACAAGTACGCCTACGAGCGCCTTATGATGAGCCTTCACGATACAGATGTCGGGCGCATAATGGCCTTCGGGATTTGCGGCCTTAGCGTGCTTGCCGACAGCCTCAGCGCCATAAAATACGCTTCGGTGACCCCCGTAAAGGACGAAAACGGCATAATAGTCGACTTTATAACCGATGGCGACTTCCCTAAATACGGAAACGACGACGACCGTGTGGACAGCATAGCGAGATGGATTGTAGAGGACTTTTACGCCAAGCTTAAGAAAACAAAGACTTACCGCGGCGCCGAGCACACGCTTTCGGTGCTTACCATAACCTCAAATGTCGTGTACGGCAAAAAGACCGGCTCGACGCCCGACGGGCGTAAGAAGGGCGAACCCTTCGCGCCGGGCGCCAACCCCATGCACGGGCGCGATGCATGCGGGGCGGTGGCGTCGCTTAACTCTGTCGCAAAGCTTAATTACTGCACCTGCCGCGACGGCATTTCCAACACCTTCTCTGTCACACCCGATGTGTTAGGCGACAACGACGAGGAAAGAAAGACCCGCCTTGTCGCGCTTATGGACGGGTATTTCTCGCAACAGGCGCACCATCTTAATGTAAATGTCCTTAACCGCGAAAAGCTCATAGACGCCATGGAAAACCCCGACAAATACCCAAACCTTACGATAAGGGTGAGCGGCTACGCCGTAAATTTCAACAAACTAAATAAAAATCAGCAAAAAGAAGTAATAAACAGAACCTTCCACGATAAAATCTAGAAAGGACTTTCAGACAAAGCGAGGGCGCTATGATCGGATATATCTCCTCATATAACAGCTTCGCCACCATGGAAGGGCCGGGGATAAGGTTCGCCATTTTTATGAGCGGCTGCAACCTGAGGTGCGCCTATTGCCACAACCCCGAAACATGGCCGCAGGGCAAGCCCTACGACTCCGACGAACTCTATAAACTGATTGTAAGATACAAGCCCTACTTCCGAAACGGCGGAGGTGTGACATTCTCGGGAGGCGAGCCTCTTACGCAGCCCGATTTCCTTATCGAGCTTGCCTCAAGGCTTAAGGAGAGCGGCATACATATCGCGATGGACACCTCCTGCGGCATACTTGGCGACAAGCAGAAAAGGCTGTACGAGCTGTGCGATTTGATTCTCGCCGACCTCAAATTCCACACTCCGCAAGGCTATAACGATTATTGCAAAGGTGATGTTTTTGGCACCGTAATAGAAACTTTCAGGTACCTTAACGAGAAAAATATTCCCGTTTGGCTCCGCACGGTAATTGTGCCGGAAATCAACGACACCCCCGAAGACATAGATAAATATTACGCCGTCATAAAGGACTTCGGAAACATTGAGAAATACGAGCTAAAGCCCTTCCATACCATGGGGTTTTCAAAGTACGCCGAACTCAATATCCCAAACCTCCTTGAGGGCGCCGAAGGAATGGATATGGCAAAATTAGACGCCTTAAGGGCCCGCCTCGATTCGCTTATGAAGAGAGAAATACAGGTGTAATTTTGGAGAAAACAGCCCGGTTTTTACTATTTTGATATCGCAAATCGCCATTATATACGATTCTCTATTGAATTGCGCGCGGGCGTGTGTTATATTTATTTATAAGTATATAAGTTTGGGAAAGTTTTTGAGATGGAGGGGATATGAATTACAAAAGCTTAGCAAGAAACAGGATTCTTATTGCCTTTTTCGGGTTTGTTTTTTGTTTTGCGTTTTTTGCTTGGGTTTTTTGCGCGGGTTATGAGCCCGCAGGCGCTCTCGACATAAATTTTGATACCTCATACTCCGAAGAGCATACGGTTTCGGAAGATATTTTCGTAAAGAGCGGGGCTGCCCTCACGGTTAAGGATAAGGGGCAGCTTAGCATGCCCGCCGCGAATAAGATTGTGGTGGAGCCGGGCGGCACGGTTACCATATCAAGCACCATGGAAACATTCAGGGGCGACATAGTCGTAAGCGGCGTTTTGAATGTTACAGACAGCATCTGGGATATGGTAAACACAAAAATAACCGTAAACGAGGGCGGGACGGTTAATATTACCAACGCCAGGTTGCCCAGAGCCGAGGCGGATTCACAGGAGTTTAACGCGCCGATAATCCTTAACGGCGGGACGCTTAACCTTAATTACAACTGCAATATTTTCGCTGCGAGAAGCTATGCCATCGTTGCTTACGGCGGAAAAATAAACATTACCGACGCCACCCACCTTATAAGAAGGGTCAACGAGGAAGGAAACGACAGCTTCAAAAAGGTCGTTTACCTTGCCGGCGGCGCCGAGTTTAACCTTTTGGGTACATCGTATATTTTCGGCGAAGCCTCATACCTCACGGGAAGAATCATGGATGGCGCCAAGCAGATGTGTGAGCTTTACAAAATAACATCCGAATCGCCGCAGGCGGAGTTTGACGCTATAGCCTTTTCGGACGGAAGCTCTCTAAGGTTCACGCCCCCGTCCGTGTCGCTTTCCGTCGAAAACAACGACGGCCTGGGCGGAACAGACGGAGTAAAGATTTATAACAAACAGCCTATGACGGCTACCGCGGTTATATCTAACGGCGGGGGAAGCGTATTTTCTTATAAATGGTATAAAATCGACAACGGAAACGAAACCGAACTTCCCTTCGCAACGCAAAGCATATCGATTATAAATGCCGCCGAAAGCGGCCGCTATAAATGCGCCATTTTTGAGGGAAGCAGCAAAATTGCCGAATCGGAGGCTGTAAACCTTACGATAAACCCTCTCGCGGCCGAGCTTGCATGGTCGGGAAGCGAATTTGTCTACAACGGCAAGCATCAGGCGCCCTCGGCGAGCGTAAATAACCTTATTGATGGAGATGTTTGCGAAGTAACCGTCAGAGGCAGCGGCAAAGACGCCGACAAGTATACGGCGGAGGCGATATCCCTTTCCAACCCGAACTATATCCTTTCGGGCGATGTGACGGTACCCTTTACGGTTTTTCCCAAGATAGCGCAAATAGAGTGGCAAAACATAGTATTTACATACGACGGCGGCGAGCATATCCCTGACGCCGTAGTCGCCAATCTCGAGGAAGGCGACTCCTGCGCGGTTACGGTGGAAGGCAAAGCCAGAAATGCCGATACGCATACGGCAAAGGCAACGGGTTTAGATAACCCCAACTATTTCCTGCCCGAAGGCACACAAACAGAGTTTACCGTTTTGCCTTTGACGGCTATAATCGTGTGGGGCGATACAGAACTAACCTATAACGGAAGCCCTCAGGCGCCTTGTGCTGTTGTCGCTAACCCGGCAGACGGCGATACCTGCGAAGTTACGGTTTCGGGAGCGGCCGTTTATGTGGGAGGTTATACGGCAACGGCGACGGGTTTAAGCAATTCAAATTACGCCCTGCCCGGGGATACCCAAATACCTTTCTCGATTGTGCCGATAAATGCCCGGATTGAATGGCAAAATACCGAACTTGTTTATAACGGCCAAGCCCAAAAGCCGAGAGCGGTTGTTGCAAATCTTATAGGGGACGATACCTGCGAGGCGGAAGTCGTGGGCGAAGGGATAAACGCCGGAGATTATTTCGCCGAGGCGGTTGGTTTAACCAATGAAAACTACGCCCTGCGCTCTGACGCCATAATAGACTTCAAGATACTTCCCGTTACGGCGGAAATTATTTGGGGCGACACAACTCTTATATATAACGGCTACGCCCAAAAGCCTTCCGCCGGGGTAGCAAACCTTGTAGGCAACGACACCTGTACCGTAACGGTTGGCGGAGAGGGAATAAACGCGGGTGAATATACGGCAATCATAATTGCGCTGAGCAACGAAAATTACTCCGTTCCCGCCGAAAACGAAAAGGAATACTCGATTCTGCCCTTAACCGCTCAGATAGAATGGCAAAATACCCTGCTTACCTATAACGGGCTGGCGCAAAAGCCCGTAGCCGCTGTAGCAAACCTGACAGCAAACGACGCCTGCGAGATAGAAGTAGAGGGCGAGGGGACAAACGCAGGTAGCTATACGGCAAGAGCCGCCGGGCTTAGCAACGCGAATTATGCTTTGCCCGGGAATGACACGGTGGAATTTACGATATTGCCGTTTGTAATAGAAATCGAATGGCAAAACATATTGTTGACCTATAACGGCGAGGTTCAGAAGCCTGCCGCCATCGCCGTTAACCTTATTGGCGGCGACGCCTGCGGGCTTACCGTAGGGGGAGGCGCCAAAGACGCCGGAACCTACACCGCGAGAGCAATAGGGATTGATAACGGAAACTACGCCCTTCCCGCCAATGTGACTGTCGTATATACCATACAGCCGCTTACAGCTTGCCTTGAATGGGATAATTTAGCCTTTACATACAACGGCTCCCTGCAAAAGCCCTCGGCTCGCGTTGCCAATCTATTAGAGGGCGATACCTGCGAAGTTACGGTTTCGGGAGCGGCCGTTTATGTGGGCGGTTATACGGCAACGGCGGCGGGTTTAAGCCTGTCTCTTATACACATCT
>DGDU01000053.1:568-19589 GCA_002385605.1 Christensenella sp. UBA3944 | reverse complement strand
TCGGGGAGCGACAGCGACGCACGGACACGGGTTGTGAGCCCGTCATTAGCTCCACAAGCGGCTCAAAACGAGCTGCTTTTTCTTATGCCCGTGATTGAAGTCCTTACCAAGGATAACCAATCGGGGCCCCCGCCGCGAAAGGTCGCTTTTGTGTAAAATCAACATATAAATTATGGTATAGTTCATGATAATAACTGCCGCACATGAGAAAGTACATTCATCTCATCAAAATCTGAAGAAGAATGGTAAACCATCAAGCACTATCGTATAAGGGCATTCTCTGGTTCGCGGTTTCCGAGGCGTTCTTGATTCTTTGCGTACTGTATCAATAACCATATAAAAGACGGCAATTTGCGCAACTCCCCGGTTATTTTGCCGTGAACAAAAGGGAAGGCGCGTTTTTTTGCAAATTGACTTATCGCATATAGTGAGATATAATTTTATGTAACAAAACAAAGGAGCTGCGATAATTTTGTAAAGATTTGATATGGGGGTGATTATAGCGGCGTTCGTTGATGTGTTTTCCCGCGGGGAATAAATAGCGAGGTGTAGATGGAACTCAGAACGGTAATGCTGATGCTATGTCACGGCAAGCTTCGGGGTAATAACGGTAAAATATTCACCCAGAATCACTCCCACCGAAATAGTGACGATGGCAGACCGGCTGCTTTACAGGGCAAAAACTATGGGAAGGAATAGGATAGAATCCGCCGAATGGAACGGCACCGAATTTATATATTCCGAATAAAAAACATTAATTAAAAGGGGTATTATCGGCCGTTTCGGCGGCCTTTTTTTTCATTTCCTGCTTATGGGCGTACATCAGTAAATCCAGTTCTCTTTCGAAATCCGAAACGCTTAGCTTTGCCTTGGCGTCATAAACCTTATAGCCCATACTGAACTCTATCTGGTAGCGCTCTTCGGCTTTGCTGTTGTAGTAAGTAAGGCAATCGACAATGGAGTCCACCCTGTTCTTTAGTTGATTGTCGGTTGCGGCGTCCAGAACGATAACAAACTCGTCGCCGCCGAACCTGGCAAGAAAGTCGTCGCGCGAGATGCAGTTTCGCAAGGCCTTTGCCGCCCTTTTTAAGATTTCGTCGCCCGCGTCATGCCCGTATTTATCGTTTATTGCCTTAAAGTTGTTTATGTCCAGCATGATTGCGGAAAAGGACTTGGAGGGCGTGGCGTAAGCCACCTTTTCTTTAAGGAAAATCTCCAGCCTCATACGGTTATAAACGCCTGTAAGGTAATCGGTAAAGATGGCGCGGTTCTGTATGTCGGAATATACAATCAAAAGCCCTATGGTGATACCGAAGGTGGTAAGCGAAAGCCCGTAAACAAAGGCTTGTATTATATAGCAGGCTATGGGCAGGGCGGGGAAGAGCATAAGCGCCATAAACTGCTTTTTTTCGAGGTTTTTGCGGTTATAAATCGCAATCGCCGCCGCCGCGATCAAAGGCACGGCAGCCAGAAGATAGGCGACATAGTTATATCTGCCTCTGTGGTAGATATTGTTTTCGTCGATATAATAATAAAATCCCGTAAACTGCGTGACTATAACAAGGGCGATGTTAACGACAAACACCGCGATTATAATATACCCCAGTTTGTTAAGGTCTTTTTTATCCGTATAAATCTGAGCGCCCACATAAAGAAGCCAGAAAGCGGGCACAAGCTGGTTTACAATATAAAGTATAAGGTTTCCCGTTTTGTTAAGGATGGGGAAGACGGTATCGGGCCTGCCGTCCAATCTGCCCAGAGTATCGGAGATAAGCAACACGAGCGCAGTAAAAATCAAAGCCTTGTAAAGCTTATGGTTTGTGGTATTCCTGTCTACATATCTGAAGGATTCTATAAGCAGCATCGCCCCCAAAAATGCAGAATACCCGTTTATAATTAAGTTATATCCTAAATTCATAAAAGCTCGCGGTGTCTTTATTTAGAGTATTTAATAAACCGCCGTACAAAATACGGAAGGCTTTATTTTTTCTTGAATGCCGGCCTTCCTCCCAGGTTGACAATGCGGGAGGGGTCAAAACTGTGTTGGGAGAGGAATTGCTCTATCTGAGAAAACCCGCCTACGAGCTTATAAAAATGAGCGTCGCTGTTGACAACAAAGTTTGCGCTTGTCGTAAGCATTTTTTCAAATAATTCGTGAGAGTAATTAAAGTGTTTGGCGTTAAGCTCCATCAAAACTCCGTAATCGCCCGCCGCTTTTGCGACCTCGACGCAGTCCACCTTGAACAGATGCCCGGGATGGGCAAGTATATCGATGGGGTAACGCTTGATGGCGCGTATGAGCGCTTTTGTATTGCGCGCTATTACGCTTTTCGGCGGGTATTTGATGGCCCTAAGATAAGCGTTCCAGTAAATCCTGCGCCAATCCCTGAAGCTTTTGGGCTTTGCGAAGCTGTGGAAGCCCATTACCAGAACATCTAGCTCCGCCATTTGTTTCTCGGAAAGGTCAATGGTGCCGTCCTCGCCGATGAGGTCGGCCTCTATGCCGTGATATATGGTAATTTTGTCCCCGTGCTCCGCCCTGAGGATTTCAAGCTGCTTTCGCTGTTCGTCGAATTTTTCTTCGGTCATGGCAAACCTTTTCGGGTTGCCGAATCCGTGGTCGGTTATGGCGATTTCCTTAAGCCCCTTGGAGATTGCCTCCAATACATTTTGTTCGGCGGAGGAAGAGCCGTCGCTCATGTATGTATGGGTATGGTAATCGCCGGTAAAGCCCGTCAAAATATTATTTTCCATTTGCCCTCATTATACCATCGGGGCAAAGAAATGTAAAGGAATGAAAGGCCTTCTAAATCGCCCGTTGATAATATGTTGATAATATGATGAATTTTATGTTATTATATTTACTGCCTTATTATTTACTGCCAAGGGATACCGTTATCTGATGTTTATTAGAAAAACCAAAAGGGTGACAACCTCCAAAATAGTCAAATGGATAGCACTGGCGCTTATTATCTTGCTTTTCGGGGCGTTTTTTACCGAAGTCGCGGTAAACCTCGCCATAAAGCCGATAATCAAAGAAAATCCGGAGTCCTCTTTCTGGAACTCGCTCGCCCGCTTGCTGTATTATCTCGAATATCCCCACAAGGCCGAAAAGGACAATGTCGTTATAGACAACGATTATGTTATAAACGCAGTAAAGCCCACTTATGAGTTTCTTAAAAACCGTTACGACTGCGGAGATTTCCAGACCCCTTTGCTAACACGCCTCGTTTATAAATACGAGGGCACGCTCAGGGAGGTTTCCCCCGAAGGCTACGGTCTTATAAAGAGGGCGCTTCTCGATTTTAAATACTGGATGTCCGAGCCGGGAGAGGACAGCATGTGCTTCTGGTCCGAAAACCATCAGATACTGTTTGCCGTCGCCGAATATCTCGTTGGCAAAAAGTGGCCCGACGAAATATTCACAAACGACGGGGCGAGCGGGAGGGAACATATGCGCCGCGGCGAAAGCCGCATAAACAGCTGGATGGAGCACAGGTTCTACTACGGCTTTTCGGAGTACAACAGCGCCAACTATATGCAGTTCAATTTAGGGGCGATGGCAAATTTCATAGAGTTCGGCGACAACCCCGTTATGGTCGAGCGTATGAAAATGATAATGGACCTTGCCGTTTACGAAATCGCTTCCAATATGTTCAAATACACTTTCATGGCGCCCACGGGCAGGGCGTACGCGGGCAACCTGGCGGGCGCGTCGGGCGACCGGATTCGTAAATTTACCGATTACATCTGGAAGCTTAACGACGACTGGATAGACGGAAACGACAGCCACCACAGAATGTTTCTCAACTTTGTCTCGATGTGCGAGGCGAGGGATAAAAACGGCAACAAAATCTACGAAATCCCCGAAGTATTGCTGGATATCGGAAACGACGGCGATTACAGGATAATAAAATCCTCCAGCGGCCTCGACACTTCCGAGCTTGAAGAAAAGGGTTATGTCGGGCAATCGGACGACCAGATTATGATGCAGTTCGGTATGGAAGCCTTCACCAACCCCGAAGTTATAAGCAACACCATTAATTATCTTGCCAACAACGGCATGCTTTCCAACAGTTTTTTAAAGGATTTCAGGTATTTCAATCTCACCTTGATAAAGAAAACCGGGCTGGGCAGGTTTATAAGCGAAAAGCTCAACCCCATGCCCAACGGCATAGCCCTTCAGCGGTCCAATATTTATACCTATTCCACCCCGTACTATCAGCTTGCCAACAACCAGGACTACCACCCCGGCTCTTACGGCGCCTCGCAGGTACTAAACTACGCCAACTTTACCGAAAACGCCGTAGCCTTCACCGCCCACCCCGCCAGGGAAAAGTACAACGCAACCCCCGGTTACTGGGCGGGCTTCGGCAGGGCTCCCTCATCGGCGCAGTACGAGAACATAAACCTTATAATGTATAAGCTTCCCGAGCGCAGCGGGTTTTTGGAGCTTTACGATGTTCCCCGATTCACGCACACTTACCTTCCCGAAGCCTTCTTTGACGAGGTAATTATAGAGGGCAATTACGCTTTCGCCAGGGTAGGGGACGCCTATCTCGCGTTAATAGGCAAAAACAAGCTCGAATATAGAGAGTTCAACGAAGACTCGGCCAAAGCCCTTAAGAACAAAGCGCTGTTAGAACACCCCGGCAAGCGCTTCGACCTTATCCAGCACGGCAGGGAGCAGTTCTGGATTTACGAGCTTGGCGACGCCTCAAAGGAAACCTTCGGCGAATTCAAAGCCCGCATAAAGTCCAACAAGGTTAGCTACGACGGCGACAACCTTATTTACGAAAGCGCGGGCAAGGTATTGCACAAAAAATACGCCTCCGATTTCACCGTAAACGGGAATACCCAGGCGCTGAAATACAAACGATTCGATTGCGACTACTCGATAACCGAACGCGAAGCCCATATCATAGAGTTCAGGTTCAACGGCAAACAGCTCATACTCGATTGGGTAAACGCAAAGAGGACAATTATATAAGGCAGATTATCTGCTATGATTTTAAAAAAAAGAGCGCCCCCAAAGGCGCTCTTTTCTCTGTCGTTTATAATATTAAGCCCCGCGCATCAACTTATCATACTCTATCGCCGCCCATATATACGCCGCCACGCCGTAAGCAAGGTTTTTTGCCTTGGGCGTAATTTTGTACACCAGGTAGGGGAAAGGCGGCAGGGGAGAGGTCGGGGCGCTTATTTCGGGCATAAAGACGCCTTTTTCGTTTATTATTATGGCGTCATCCACGGCTTTATATGCTTTAAGGGCGGGCTCGAGGTAGGACTCGGGCAGATACCCCGTTCTTACCGAGTGCAGCCAGCCGTCGGCGATAAGGGCGGTTGCCGAAAGCTCGCGGTATGTCTTGCCGGGCTTTTGCAGCACGGTATCAAAGGCGCCGTCTTTCCTCTGGCACTTTAGAAGCGCCGCCGAGGTTTTTTCTAATATTTCAAGAATGTTTTGCCTTTCGGGATGGCCGCCAATCCTGTCAAGTATCTTGGGAAGGGCGGAGATCACCCAGGCGTTGCCCCTGCCCCAGTAAACCTTGTTTTTGGGGTAATGGGTAGCGAACTTGACCCAATAGCTGTGATACCAAAGGTTGTCGTCTTTATCCATCATATACTTCGCGTAAAGCGAGGGCTGGCGGGCGGCGATGTCCAGAAGCTCTTTGTCGCCGTTTTCGGAAGCGTATATGGCGGGGAATACCGAAAACATCATAAGGCTGTCTACCCATATCGATTTGGGATAAAACTTGCCTATAAGGCTGCTCCCGTGGTGGTTTACGGCGTCGCCTATAAGGCGGGGCTCATACTTTATGTAATTTATTACCCTGTCAGTAAGCGCCTTATATTCGGGCTTTCCCACCTTTTTCTGCATGGCGTAGGTTATAAGCGCGGGCGCCGAGGTATCCGCCGAGGCCACGGTGGGGGTGTGCTTGTGGTAATAATCGCAAAACGTTTGCAGAAACTCTGTAGAGATATCCGTGTTAAGGTAGTCGTCGAGGTCGGACAGCGCGCCTCCCATAAGCCCTTGTCCCCACGACCAGCCCATATTGGGCCTGCGGGCTTTAACGACATATTTGGCAAGTTTTGTGGCGTTATCGATAGACATACTTTAACCTCTTATCAGAATAATTCTTTTTGGATTTTAAGATATTCTTCCCTGTCGGCCTCGGACAGCTTTTCGATGTCAAGCTCGCCTTTATTCTGGAGCTCGATAAATTCCTTAATCTTTTGGCTTCTCGCCTTGGTAAGCTTGGTCTTAGCCGAGAAGAAGAAAGCGAGCGAGATAAAGACTATTACGGGTACCATAACTATCATTCTAAGTCCCCAGACAGCCGATTCGGGCTGCTCGAACTTGGTGACCGTACCCGTGAGGTAGTCCGTAACCGGCTCGCGGAAACCCACGATGTCCAAGCCTAATACCCACGAGGTAATGGCTATGGCTATGGCAGATGATGCCTTTCTAATAAAAGTCATAATGCCGCTGAAGCTTCCCGCTATGCGCTCCTTTAATTTAAGCTCGCCGACATCCACGACATCGGGGAATAGTATCCAGGGTATAAGCTGGCAGCCGCTCATGCCGACGCCTATAATCACGCAGAATATCGGCACGGGCCAGAAGGGCGCGCCGGCGGGATAGAGGCAAATGCAGATAATCCCCAGAATGTACAGGGGTATGCCCATTCGGAAAAGTTTAGGCTTGGCAAAGCCTTTTGACAGTAGCTTATAATGCACGGGCACAACCGCGGCGTAGCTGAGCATTATTATAATTAGCAAGATTGACGAGGACTTGCCCAGTTTAAGCCCGTAGTCGGCAAAGAAGACTATGTTGGCGGTGATAATGTCCATGCAGGTGAAAGAGAACAAATAGGACAGCAGGAAGTATACAAACACCTTCACCTTTAGAGGCTTGACGAAGGTTTTTATGCTGAACTTTTTCTTTTCTTTAGGGATAGGGACGCGCTCCTTGCTGAATATAGCGCACAAAAACAGGGGTATGGCATACAAAGCGCCGAAAGCAAGAATAATGATAAGCGAGAATTGATCTATATTAATGGCGCGGTTCTGAAGCTGCTCGATAAGCAATATAGGCGCGAGGGCGGAGATGCCCGAACTTACCATAGAGAACAAAAGCCTTATGCTGTTTATCCTTGTTTTCTCGTCTATGTCGGTGGAAATTTCGGTGGATAATGACGAGTAAGACACGCTTATGATTGTCGAAACCGTCATATAGAAGCAGTAACTGACGAGGTAGATGGAGAATTTCAGCCCTTGGATTTGAATGGAGTACAGGGGCAGAAACAACAGGGCAAACGCCGGTATAAACAAAAAGGCGCCCAAGAATATGTAAGGCCTTCTCCTTCCCCATTTTGTGCGGGTGTTATCCGAGATAATACCCATAAGGGGGTCGGTTACGGCATCCCAGATTTTGGATACCATTACTATTAGCCCAGCAAGCTCTATGCTTACGCCGTTGTTTACCAAAAAGACAAGGTAAACGGCGGATATCAGGGCTTGCGCGCCGCCTCCGAACATGTCGGCGGAGCCGAAAAACAGTTTTTCCTTAAGCGGTACCTTCTGAGGCTGCTCCGCTTTGATGTTTGCCGTAGTTTCGCTCATGGGTTCTCCGTAAATATTCAGGTATAATGTTTTACTTTGATATTCTACTGTATTTTGAGTATATAATCAATACCGAGATTTACCTTAGTTGTCCGATAACGCCTTCAAATAAAGGCGAAAACGCCTATGGTGCGGCCGATTTTGCCGCTCGGCGGAACAAACAGGGCAAAATTGATGCATTTTGCCGACGGCATTATCGCGCAATTTGTGAAGAATCTGGCAGAATAATAGGGGCAATTACCGGTAGCGATTGCGTTTTGCCGCCGATTGTGATATATTAATCAAAAAACATAAAGGAAGTTTTGTATGTTCTCCCCCAAAATGCTTAAGCTTGGCAAGGTAAGGTCTGTTATAAGAGAAATATTCGAGTACGGCCGCAAGAGGGCGGCGGAAATCGGCGCCGAAAATGTGTTCGATTTCAGCCTGGGCAATCCCAGCATCCCCGCGCCTCCCGAGGTTAACCTCGCCATAAAGGAGCTTCTCGAAAAAGAAAATTCGGTAGCATTACATGGCTACACCTCGGCTCCCGGCGACCCCGCCGTAAGAAAGGCGGTTGCCGACAGCATAGCAAAAAGGTTCGGCGTACCCGTCACGCCCGACTACATTTATATGACGGCGGGAGCCGCGGCTTCGCTTTGCGTAACTTTAAAGGCGCTAACCCTTCCCGGCGACGAGGTTATAGTTTTCGCCCCCTTCTTTACCGAGTACAGGGTGTTTGCCGAATCGGCGGGCGCCAAGGTGAAGGTATCGATGCCGGGCGAAGGCTTACAAATAGATGTCGACAATTTCAAAAGCCTCATAACCCCCTCGACAAAGGCGGTTATCGTAAACTCGCCCAACAACCCTTCGGGCGTAGTCTACCGCGAGGACATAATCCGGAAAGTCTGCGAAACGCTTAAGGAAAAATCCGAAGAGTACGGCAAGCCGATATTCCTTATCTCCGACGAGCCGTATAGGGAGCTTGTTTACGGAGGCGTAAAAGTGCCGTACCTTATGAATTACTACAAAGACACGGTTGTGTGCTACTCCTACAGCAAATCGCTGTCGCTGCCCGGCGAAAGGATAGGCTATATCGCCGTAAACCCCGCCGCAACCAATGCTGCCGACCTCTTTGCCGCAATCGCGGGCGCGGGCAGGGCGCTGGGGTATGTTTGCGCCCCCAGCCTCTTTCAACGGGTTGTCGCAAAATGCGTAGACAAGACCTCGGACATTAACGCCTACGCAAAAAACCGCGACGCCATATATAACGGGCTGACCGCTTTGGGGTACCAATGCGTAAAGCCCGACGGCGCATTCTACCTCTTTGTAAAATCCCCCATACCCAACGCCTACGAGTTCTGCGAGAAGGCCAAAGAGTACGAGCTATTGCTTGTCCCAAGCGACGATTTCGGCTGCCCCGGCTATGTCAGGATTGCCTATTGCGTAAGCTACCCGCAAATAGAGCGCTCGATGCCCGCCTTCGCCAAACTCATAGAGAATTACAAATAATATGAACAAGCTGCAAGGCTTTTGGGAACTTAAGACACTCATCCTGCCCTCGGTGCCGTGGGAGCGGTACACGGGAAGCCAAACCCTTGACAAAAACAAGCTTTGGACGGTAAGGGTGGCGGTGCTTAAGGGCAACGACTTCAACCTCCCCCGCAAGGTAGGGGTAACCGCCGACGAGGCGGAGGCGTTCGCCCGAAACCTTTTGAAAACCCTAGGCAAAAACGACCTTGTAATTTACTATCCTTATTTTATAGCGCAGAAGAGCGGAACCTTGCAGGTGGATTATTCCCGCACCGTAATAGAGGGCGTCGATAAGGATTTATGGAACCTTCTGACCCATAACCGCCGCGACATAACGGTAATACAAGAAAAGGGCGAAACAAATATTTACGGCGACAAAAACTTCTTTGCGCCCGAAGAACTTGAAGAGCTGTTCGGCGCCGCCGAATACATCCGCCGCCGCTACCGCTCGGCGTTTATATCCGATGGCCCAATACTTCTGGAGTGGAGTTACGCGCAGGAGACGGATATTTCCCGCAACCCCATAGGCGAGCCCAGGCTTGTGTTTATTGAAATGAAAACCGTGCGAAGATAAAATCACGAAATAAAAGAGCCCGTCTCAGACGGGCTTTAATATTATAGCTCTTCGGCTTCTTTTAACCAAACGCCGGCAATAGCGTCGCTCGGCATTCTCCAGTCGCTTCTCGGCGAGAGCGAAACAGAGCCTATTTTTACGCCGTCGGGCATGCAGCTTCTCTTAAACTGCTGCGAGAAAAACCTCCTTATAAACACGGTAAGCCACTTTTTGATTGTTTCGCAGTCGTAATCGCCCTTAAAAGTAAGCTTTGCCAGCCTGTAAACCTTGGAGGGCGGGAAACCGCAGCGCACCATATAATACAGGAAGAAGTCGTGCAGGGTGTACGGTCCCACAAGTTCCTCGGTCTTTTGGGCTATTTTGCCTTCCTCCGGAGGCAGAAGCTCGGGGCTTATGGGAGTGTCCAGAATGTCATACAGTATGCCTTTAAGCGTGCTGTCCGTATGCTCGGCTTCGTAGCGTATAAGGTGCTTGACCAAAGTTTTGGGCACCGAGGCGTTAACCCCGTACATGGACATCTGGTCGCCGTTGTAGGTCGCCCAGCCCAGGGCAAGCTCCGAGAGGTCGCCCGTGCCGACTACCAGCCCGCCTGTTAGGTTTGCTATATCCATAAGCACCTGTGTGCGCTCCCTTGCCTGGGCGTTTTCGTAGGCGGCGTCATGCGCGCCTTTGTGCCCGATGTCGGCAAGGTGCTTTGTTACCGAGTCGCTTATGTCTACCCGCTTAAGCGTGGCGCCGACAGCCTCGCAAAGCCTTTCGGCGTTGGATAAAGTCCTGTCTGTGGTCCCGAAACAGGGCATTGTGATACCCAAAATGGCGCTTCTCGGCATTCCGCACATATCAACAGCTCTCGCTGCGACAAGCAGCGCGAGGGCGCTGTCCAAGCCGCCGCTCACCCCGATTACCGCGGTTTTGGACGCGGTGTGCTTTATGCGCTTTTTAAGCCCCAGCGCCTGCATTGTAAGAATGAGTTCGGCGCGGCTTTGCACTTCCGCCTTGTCCTCGGGCACAAAGGGATATTTGGGGTATTCCCTCGTTAGTGAGGTTTCCGCGGGGGTAAGGGAAAATTCTATTATTTCATACCCCTCGCTTTCGGCGCGGTAGTTTTGAAGCTTTGTCTTTTCGTGCGCCAGAAACTGCGTGTCTATTTCGGCGTAAATGGTTTGATTTTTGAAAAGGGCGGCCTCGGCGAGAATCTTTCCGTTTTCGGCAATCATACTGTGCCCCGAGAAAACGAGGTCGGTTGTCGATTCGCCCTCGCCCGCGTCGCAGTAGATATACGCCCCCACAAGCCTGGCCGATTGCATGCTTACTAGGTTGCGGCGGAAGTCGGCCTTGCCCACGATTTCGCTGCTGGCCGAAAGGTTGACTATAACCGAAGCGCCCGCCTGCGCGTGAGCGACGGACGGGGGCGACATTACCCACAAATCCTCGCAGATTTCGGCGGCTACGGTAAGCTCCGGCATGGTCGTGCACTTAAACAAAACTTTAGTGCCGAAAACTACCCTTTGCCCCTCGATGTAAATCTCGCTGTTTTTCGAGGGGGCTTCGGCGAAGTATCTTTTTTCGTAGAATTGGTTGTAATCGGGCAGGTAAGACTTGGGTATAACCGCCAGAATCCTACCTTCGTAAAGGGCGGCGGCGGTGTTGTAAAGCTTTCCGTCTATCCTTAAAGGAAGCCCGACGAATACCAGGGCGTTTATGTTTGTTGTCGCCTTGCGGATTTTTGATAAGGCGCTTAGGGCGGCGGCTTGCAGAGCCTCCTGGTAGAATAAGTCTGCGGAGGTATATCCCGTAACGCAAAGCTCGGGGAATACGATTATTTTTGCGCCCGCATCGGCGCACTCTTTTAAGTTATTGATTATGGAGTCGGCGTTGAAGCCGCAATCCGCCACCCTTATTTCGGGCGTGGACGCCGCGGCCTTTATAAATCCGTGTTTCATAAGTACCTCGGTATTTTGTTTATCGATTACGATATGTATCAGTTGAATTTCATGAGGTTAAGCCCGACATCGGGGTCGAATTGCCTATCCACAAAGCCTTCGGTGTGGGCGATGTGAATCTCGCAGGTGCCGCTCACGATTGCCTCGTTAAGGTGCCCGCCCTTCATATTGCCGTTGATGTCGGAAAGCCCGATGTGCAGGTGCAGGTAATGATCGCCCTTCATCTGTGTGATGCTGCCCGTGAGCGACACGATTTCCATATCGCCCTCCAGGGTGTAGGACACATACTGCTTCTTGGAGGTATCAAACAGCCCGGCAACCACTTTGTTTACGGCGCCTATACCCCAAACGGCCCCGCAATGGATATTTTCTTTTTCGGCAACCTTTTTGATTGCCGAAACGATTTCCTCGCCTCTGTCTACCCTTAGCCAGAAGGAGTTGCCCGCTTTCTTGTAATCCATAAGCCGACCCCCTTTTAGTTTGGATAAAAAATACTATTCGCTAATAGTATAACATTATGATGGATTTAGTCAATCGGAAAGTTGTCCGGGGTAATCTTGACAAACAAAAGACGCGGTGATATTATACTTCATATGGCAATATAGACAACAGAGAGGGAGTATGAAAAAGGTAGTTTGTTTTGTACTATGCCTGATTTTGGCTTGCGGCTCGATATTTGCGATTGCCGCCTGCGACAAAAAAGACCCGATTGAACCGATTAAAATTGTATACTTGGGAGACTCGATAGCCGAAGGGCTTGCGGGGCCTTCGCCGCTAACAGAGCGCGAGAATTACGCCTATTACGCGCTTCTGGGCAGATGCAACGAGTATGTTTACTATAACCGCTCGGTTTCGGGGCACAGGACGGGCGACCTCCTCGAGCTTATCCGCAGAGAGGACGCCGACGCCTATATGACCATCACGCACATTAAAGAAGCCGACATTATACATATTTCCATCCTCGGCAACGACATTTTGCTTAGCGGTTTCCAGCAGATGCTCATAGAAGCGGCAGACGACCGCTACGACAAAATTGAGACCATCCTTCCCCGCTCCCGCAAAAACATAGCCAACATCGTCGACCGCCTCAAGGAGCTAAACCCCGACGCCGTAATCGTTTTCCAGACGGTATACAACCCCGCCGACCCCGACAGCGCGCTTATGAATTCGGATCCCAAAACGCTCCAAACGCTTGCCGGGATGGGCATACACGAGGACGGATACCGCGCTTTGGCCGGCAAAGTGGTATCCAGGCTTAACTCCGTGCTCTGGGGCTATCTTGAGGAACATCCGGGTGCTTTTTATATCTCCGATGTTTACAAAGTTTTTGACGAAGTGTACACCAACAGCAGGGAAGAGGGCTTCCGCCTAATTGCAAACGACGGTGTCCATCCCTCCAACGAAGGGCACGCTTTGGCGGCGCTTGTAAACCAGGAGCTTTTTGAATCACTGGGGCTTGCCATTGCCCGCGACAAGTTTGTAAGCAATTACAAGAAAATCCGCATGGACCAGATCGAAAGGCTGTTCGCCGACAGCGTAGACTACAAGAGTGTCAGAAAGCAAATCAAAAAAGCCAAGACCTACGAAGAAGTGTCCGAGCTTTACTTCGGCGCCATACGGGGCAAAATGCCTAAGTATATCTAAGGAGGGGTTAAAATGAAAAAGTCATTAAGGCTTGCCGCGATAATAACTTTAATAGCCGTTTTGTTCATTTCCGCAGCCTCCCTCTACGGCTGCACGCCCAAAAAGGAATTCATGGAGCAGGACACCTACTTCTTCATAACCGATTTTTCCCTCCTCGGCTATGATATGAACCTTGCCGGCCTGTTGGAAAAGGGTGAATCTTATGTGCTGTTAAGAAGCGACGGTACCTGCCATATAAGCATAAAGCCCAACAAAGGCCTTATCGCTTTGGGCAACGAGCTTCTCAGGCAGATAGATATCGACGACGAATATTTAAGGAGCTTTTCTTTCCAATATCTCGAGGTAATGTTCCCCGGCTTTACGATTGACGATGTAAGCTACAGCCTCAGCCTCCTGCAAAGCGTAGGCGCAAAGCTGGCGGGCCTCGAGGAAGGCATACCCGAATACGAGCAATTCAAAAACGCCCTGGAAAGCGGCAACGGGCTAAACAATGTTTCCCTTCCCAAAACCCTTGCCATCGAGGTAGACACAGTATACGAGATAAAGCACCTGCGTTCGCAATATTCCGGTGATTATACAGCGGTTTACATCGGGCGCTACGACGAAACCTACAGCAAGGAACCCTACATAATCTGCACCCTCTACGAAAACGAAGACGGCAAGACCTGCCTTAAAGCCCGCTTTGAAATACTTAAAGCGAGCATAAATACCGTTATCGCGGGCTAAAAATTATTAATCTTTGAATGAGCAAAAAGGCCAAGGGTTTCCTTGGCCTTTTGTAATGTCGGCAATTTCTTATTTCCGATTATTTAACTTCTTTCTGATATTTTGCCAATCAGGGCAGTATCGGGTTAAATCCGCCTTGAACTGCCTTCCGTGGTTGGGGTAGAGGATGTGCAAAAGCTCGTGAAGTATTACATAGTCCAGGCACTCGGGCGGGTGCTTTGCGAGGTTGAGGCTGAAGCGTATGGCCTTTGTCAGGGTGGTACAGGAGCCCCAGTGCGAAGACATCTTGCGTATGCTCCAGCTTGCGCATTTAAGCCCCGTCAGCGCCTCAAATAAGGGAAGGCGGGCTTTTATTTGTCGGGTAAGCTCTTTCTTATAAAAGGCTTCCAGCAAAAGGGTTAGGCTTTTCTCGTCTGAAGCGGGGGGAAGGCTGAATATAAACATCCCGCCGGATAATTCGCACTTTGCCCTTTGCCCTTGCGTAATCGTAATAGGGTACGCTACTCCCCACAGATACGCTTCGCCGTTGTCGTGAAGGGTGTCGCGGGAAAGGCTTTTTGCCCTTTCCTGCTGCTTTTTTATCCAGCTTGTTTTTGCCGTTACGAAATTTCTAATAGTGTCAGAGCCCAAAAAAAACGGGGCGGATACTTTCACGGCTCCCTCTCTCGTTACAGTTATGCGAAGTGTCTTTATTCTCTTGCGCGTGATTTCAACGGGAATGCCGTTTATAGTTTCCGTCATATAATAAACCTTCGGATAGCGTTCCCGCTTATTGGGGCTTGTGGATTTCCTTTATGAACTTTATGCCTCTTTCTATGGCGGCGCGGGGGTCTTTTGTCTTATCTACCTCTACTACGGCATAGGGGACGCCGCGGGCATCGGCTTTTTGCATATAGGTTCTGAAGTCCAATACCCCGTCGCCGGGCGCGCCCATTGTGTGCCGCAAGCCGAACAGGGCGGGCTTATAGTCCTTAAGGTGCATGACTTTGAGGCGGCTGCCCATTTTGTCGATGTATTCCTCTGCGCTGGCTCCGCCGACATGAGCCCAATAGACATCCAGGCTGAACGCCACATCGGGGACGGTGTTTTCCAATAGAATATCCATCACCCTTTTCCCGCCTGCTTTTTTGAATTCGAAAGCGTGGTTGTGGTACATTACGGACATCCCGCGGCTTTTAAGCGCATCGGCGGTTTTGTTTAATATGTCGACAAACCTTTTTATATCGTCTGGGCTGCCCATGTTGAATTCGGGGGGCATCGAGCCTATGCCGATTATGCTGCAGTCAAAAACCTGATGTTCGTCGGCAAGGCTGTCGAGGCCGTCGCGGATTCTCTCAAACGGCGAATGAGTAGAGCAAATCTTTACCCCTGTATCCGCGCTTATCGCCGCCAGCCTTTGGGGTACGACGCACGGCGGCAGGGCGGCTAACTCGACCACTTCGCAGCCCGCTTTTTTGAGAAACTCGAAAATCGCGGGTAAAGTGCCCGAGCCCGTAAGTTCTTTCCGCAGAGTATACAATTGCGCGCCGAGAGAAACAGGCATTACCGCTCCTTTACGCCCAGTTTATCGTCGAGGGCTTGGGCTCGTATATGATTATGCCCTTTATAAATTTGATCGCCTTCTTAAGCCCTTCGACGGGGGTCATAAGGCTGTCCTCGTGCTCGATGGAGATGGCGCCCGTGTAGCCTACCTTGCTTAAGGCGCTAATCATTTCTTTCCATACCACGGTGTCCGAGCCGTAGCCCACGGTGCGGAATATCCAGCTCCTGCCCAGCTCGTCGGTGTAATGCTTGGTATCGAGAACGCCGTTCAGGGCGGTGTTGTATTTGTCTATGGCGGTGTCTTTTGCGTGGAAATGGTAAATGGCGCTGCCCAGCGTCTTTATGGCAAGCACGGGGTCGATGCCCTGCCAGATGAGGTGAGAAGGGTCGAAGTTGGCCCCGATCATCTCGCCCGCCGCCTTCCTCAGGCGCATAAGGGTTTCGGGATTGTACACGCAAAAGCCGGGGTGCATTTCAAGGGCGATATGCTTTACGCCCGCGTTTTTGGCAAACTGCGTTGCCGATTTCCAGTAGGGGATTAGAACCTCGTTCCATTGGTAATTGAGGATTTCAAGGTACTCCTCGGGCCAGGGGCAGGTTACCCAGTTTGGATATTTATTGTCGTTAGGGCTACCCGGACATCCGGAAAAGGTTACCAAAGTATCGACTTCGAGCTTGTTGGCAAGAATGCAGGCCGCCTCGAAATCCCCCCTTGCCTGTTCGGCTTTGGCTGCGTCGGGGTGGACGGGGTTGCCGTGCACCGAAAGGGCGCAGACCTTTACTCCGTAGGCGTCAAGTGTGTCCTTAAGCTCTTTGAGCCTGGACGCGCTGGAGGCAAGAACCCTGGCGTCGGCGTGAGCGGTGCCGGGGTAGCCCCCGCAGCCTAGCTCCAGCGAGGTTACGCCCTGTGAGACCAAAAACTCCAGGGCTTCCTTAAGGCTTAAATGGGATAAGATTGGGTTAAATACGCTTATTTCCATTTGAAGAGCTTCCTTCTTTCATGTTTGGGTGTATAGGTGCTGCCCAGGGTGGGCCTGGGAGGCGCCGAGGGCGACGCCCACATGGCGGCGTTGTATATTATTTTTTGGATAGTCTTGTCGTAAAATATGGGGTAGGTTTCGTGCCCGGGCTGGAAGTAAAAGATTTTGCCGTAGCCCCTGCGGTAGGTTATGCCGCTGCGGAACACCTCGCCGCCCTCGAACCAACCCAAAAAGACTATTTCGTCGGGGGTGGGCACATCGAAGAACTCGCCGTACATCTCCTCCTGCTCGAGGGTGAAGGTTTCGGGCACGCCGTAGGCGATGGGGTGGGAGGGGTTAATCGTCCACAGCCTTTCGCCGCCGCCGTCCTCGCGCCACTTGAGCGAGCAGGTGGTGCCCATCAGCTTTTTGAAGGGCTTGGACTCGTGGGAAGAGTGCAAAAAGATTATGCCCATTCCCTTAAGGACTCTCTGGCAGACCCTGTCTACCACGCTGTCCAGCACATTTTCGTGCCAGTTGTGCCCCCACCATATAAGGACATCGGTTTCGTCCAGAACCTTGTCGGGAAGCCCGTTTTCGGGCTCTTCCTGGGTGGCGCAGCGTACATTGATTTCGGGATTGTCCTTGAAAATATCCTTTATAGCGTTATGTAATCCGTTGGGGTAAACTTTGGCGGTCTTGCCGCTTTGGTGTTTGGGATGGTACTCGTTCCATACGGTGATGTTCATATAACCCTCGCTTGATTGGTGATTTTTGTAAATACATATAGCCGAATATTAAGGCTTCCGACTTAAAATTATACATTCGGGCGGGCTTTGTGTCAATACCGACTTGGCCGGGCGGGGGCGCGGAAGGACGGGGTTTTCGAGCGAAAAAAAGCATATTGTCAAAAAGAAGATTATAGTTTATAATTTCGTGGTAGCACATTTAGGAGGAACTTTATGTCCCTGCTGGCGAAAGAGAAGTATTTATTTCCCATTCCCAAAAACGGAAGGCTGTTTGCGAGATTCAAAAAGGACGACAAAAACAAGCTTTATTTAAGCAAAGGCGAAGTGATTGCCCTCAACGGGCGCGCGGGCGGGCTGGGCTGCTGGAGCGGCATGACCAGCACCTACCGCACTATGTTTATCACCTCGGTTTTGTTCGCGGGGTTCGATTACCAGACCGAGATAGTTTCCCGAATGGTAATTATAACCATTCTTTCGTCCATCATCGAGTTTGTTGTATACCCGATAGCGGGTATGATGATTTCCCGCACGAGGACGAGGATAGGCAGGTACCGCCCTTACGGGCTGCTGTTGACCCTGCCCTTAAGCCTTTCGGGCGCGCTGATGTTTATTTCGCCGCCGGGGATGGACCTGCAGCAAAAAATCATTTATGTTACCGTGGTAACCTCGGCTTTCAATGTGTTCAACCTGTTTATAAACCTTGCGTTCAACCTTGTTCAGGTAAATACGCCAAACGACAAAGAAAGGGGCAAATGGATAGCTTTCTCGGGCATCATGCAGACGATAGGTAGCGTTGTCCCGCTTGGCGCGTTCAAGGTTTTGTCCTATTTTATACCCGAGGCGAGTATATTTACAGTGTTGGGCATAATGTTTGCCGTCGTCATGATGGTTACATACTATATGTTCTTCGGGCTGTGTAAAGAAAGGGTGGAATATACCAACAAAAAACTTAACATCAAGACGGGCGTACTCGACCCTTACAGGCATAAGCCCTTCCTTATTTATACCATAGCCCAGCTTCTGCGCACCTTCGCCGCGTTCACGGGCATAGCCACCCCCTTCCTGGCGGCGGTAGTGCTGGGCGCCGAAAACGCCATATTGTTCAGCCTGCCCACGGGCGCGGGCACGGCGTTCGGGCTTGTGTTATGCAATATTATGATAAGAAAGGTAAAGCCTTTGTACCTTATGAGGGGCATAGGCTTCTACTCGGCGGCTGTCGGGCTGGCGCTCACCGTCATAGGGCCCTTCGCGGGCATACCGTTTTATATTTTGTATTTTATGTACGGTATAACCTACGGCTTCCACAATGTGCTGCCCAATGTCATTGTCGCCGACATCTACGACTATCTCGAGTGGAAGACAGGCTTCAGGCTTGAGGTAAGCGGCACGATCCTTTCCAACTACCTGCAAAAGGGCGTAACCACCCTTAGGGATTCGCTGTTTGTGGTCATGCTCGCCTGGGCGGGCTACAAGGTGCCGCAAGCCGCGGGCGAAACAATTTATCAGGCAAATCTTGCCAATCAGCAGTCGGTAGGAAGAATCCTGATGTTCTACGCCGTAGGCATCCCGGGCATATTCTTCCTGATAATATCGATCCTGTATTTCTTTATCGACATAGAGGGCAAAAAGAAAGAAGAAATGCGCCAGGCCCTTGTCGAGATGAGAAAGCGTTATAAAGCCGAAAACCCCTCGGAGGCGGCCTAAAATTTTAATTTTGGGTGTTGACACGGGACGGCCTGTCTCTTATACACA
>DGDU01000053.1:0-498 GCA_002385605.1 Christensenella sp. UBA3944 | reverse complement strand
TTTTGGGTGTTGACACGGGACGGCTGATATAATATACTTAATTAGTCTAAAGCTACTTTAATTATTTTTTAAGGAGAAGGCAAAAAGATGGCTAAAGTAAATTCTAACAATCCCCTTAAAGCGCGCATGGTGTTTTTCCGCGTGCTTAAAGTGGCATTTTATTTGCTGGGCTTCCTGCTTCTGTTCCATCTGGTCTACAGAGACGCTCAAAGCCTTAACGGCGTCGCCTTTGGCAATGCTTACAAGCTGCCCCTATACTATGTCGCGGCGGCGTGGGCTCTTGTGGCGATAGTCCAGCTTCTGTGCGCCCTCATTTTCAAAAAGAACACGATGGCCAAAATCATCGTTGTCGCGATTATCGGCTTTGCCGTTATCGCGGGGCCTTTGGCGTATGCCGAGTTCTTCATCAAGCCCGAGTTCGACAAGCTTGCCGAAGAATACGACGAGGCGGGGCTAAGCTTCGACCCATACGGCATGCACCTCACCCAGTATAAAGAC
>DGDU01000044.1 GCA_002385605.1 Christensenella sp. UBA3944 | reverse complement strand
AGATGTGTATAAGAGACAGAGATAAAACCGTTTACGCTGTTGAAGCGAATTTCTATTCAAGTCAAGGTTCAAAACTTAATGAAACCGCAAGAAGTTACAAAACTATTGCGTTGGAAGCAAAAGAAATCGATGGCTTTGCCTTTGTGTGGTTTACAGATGGTAAGGGGTGGCTTTCTGCACGTCATAATTTGGAAGAAACATTCGATGTAATGGAACACATTTATTGCATAAATGACCTCGAAAAAGGCATAATGTCTAAGTTGTTTATATGAAAAAAACGCCTTTACAGCCCGATAATTTTGAACTGCAAACAAATACCGTCTGGAGCTTTCCTGAAAGAGGCAAGTGGGCAACACACGATGCAAAATATCGCGGGAACTGGTCGCCTTATATACCACGAAATGTAATCTTGCGCTATTCAAAAGAAAAGGATATTGTACTTGATCAATTTGCGGGCGGGGGTACTACATTGATTGAAGCGAAGCTTCTAAACAGAAATGCTGTAGGTATCGATATTAACCCCAAGGCCGTTGAGATATCCAAAAGAAAACTTGAGTTTGATTTCCCGAATACGACAAAAATAGAAGTTTATCAGGGAGACGCGAGAAACCTTTCCCGAATAGCCGATCAATCGATAGACCTTATTTGCACTCATCCGCCCTATGCCAATATTATTCAGTACAGTGAAAACATAGAAGGCGATTTATCTCATCTGAAGATTAAGCCCTTCCTTGCCGAAATGGGCAAGGTAGCAGATGAGTGTTTTCGTGTCCTGAAAAAGGGTAAATTCTGCGTAATACTTATGGGAGACATGCGTATAAAAGGCATGGTTCAGCCTCTCGCTTTCGAAGCAATGCGGATTTTCGAGCTTTCGGGATTCAAAACGAAAGAAATAGTCATAAAAGAGCAGCATAATTGCAAATTTACTGAGTTTTGGAAATCTAACAGCATAAAACATAATTTTTTACTATTAGCTCACGAGTATTTATTCGTATTTAAAAAGCCTTGATGTTCACTATTGCCAAACATCAAAAAATGTTTTAGAATAGTAACAGTTTTTATAGGGAGAGGAGAGATGCGCAAGGTACTCAAAATACTTGTTGTCGTTATATTGGTATTGGCGAACGCCGCGGCACTGGCGCTGGCGGTATTCAGCTTTACGGGAGAAATCGACTTCGGCAGGAAGCAAAGCAACCGCCCGAATATCGGCGAAAAGCTTAATCTCACCATACCCGAAGACCCCGAGGAGCTAAAAACCTTCGCCTACGAGCTTTACGCCCTCGCCAATAAGAATTTTAAGGAGCTCGAAAACGCCGCCTACTCGGTAAACTCCACGACGACGATGCAAATGAGTTCGATTAAGCTTCCCGTGTACGGGCACAGGTATTTTGTAAAAAACGGCGCAGACCTTCTTTATCTCGATTATTCCTTTGTTACCAACCCTGCCGTGGCCACCCTGATGGGCTTTATGGCCAAGGATACGACGATGTACGCCGAGCGCTGCTTCACCACGGGTGATATCGGCTATATGTACGCCGAAAAAACCCTCGAGCCTACCTTCACGCTGGGCGAAAACTCGGTAACCTATAACGCCGACTGGAACAACCTGTATTACGCCAAGCAAAAGGACAAGCCCATATATCACGCGGGGCAAACCGAGGATTTCGAGTACACCGACCAGCTTATAAGGCCCGAAACCATAAAGAACGCCGAGGTAACCTATGTGAAGAGCGAAGGCTATTACCGCCTTGTGTTGGACCTCGATGTAGACAACCCTCTCACGACATCAAAGACGCAGCCCAACCTCAGGCAGAGCAGCGGCGCCGCCGACGCCCACTATACCTACATGCGCGAAACCATAGAAATATGGGACAACGGCTACTTCAAATACTTCTTAAGCGTAGACCATTGGGAAGGGCAGGGCGTAGTCCTTATGAAATCGATAATCGAATACGAAACGGTGTTCCTCTATGACGAGGCCTCCCTCAACTTCTCCAACTATCAGTACGCCGACGAGCTGATAAGCATGGTAAGAAACAACCAAATGAGATCCAAATAAAACAAATACAAAAACAAAACGCGGGCCCAAAACGGGCCCGCTTATTTTATCTTCAGGCTTTAATCTATAAGGAAATTTCCGCCTTCGCCGCTTTGCACATGCTTCATATACAAAGGCATCCAGAGGCCGCCCTGCACGGTGCGGTGCCTAAATTGTATGGCCTCGGCGCTCAAGGTGTCGTACCAGTCGCCGAAGGGCACGGGGGTTAGGGAATCCCTAAGCATATCTGCGATCGCCTTGGAGAACAGCTTTATTGCCTCTCCCGTGTCATCTAAGCAGGCAGCCCAGATAAGCCAGTCGGACTTGGTGTAGGCCTTGCGGGAATCGAGGGGCACGCCGTATTTATTGAGGCGCCTCTTATAAAACGCGACTTCCCTTTCGTACATACCCTTGCTGAACAGGTTAAGCCCGAAAATCTTGTCCCATACGAGGTTATATTTCAGGCTCCAGCTCTCCCTGTCCTCTATTGTAAGGGTGGTATGGTCGCCCGTGTCGGCGCGAAGCTCGAGGTCTTTTGCGAAGGACGCCGCCGTCTCGAGATAAGTTTTGCCCTCGCCGGGCTGTATCTGATTTAGCATCCTTCCCCAAAGGGCGATGGCTATAACGCTCTTTATGGCGAGGTTTACATTGTTTTCGAGCCTTCCGCCGAAATCGTCCGTCGATAGCTGATTCTCGAGCATAATCCCGCAGGAGACAAGATAATCCGCCCACTTGCTTAAAAGGTCGGCGTTTTCCCTAAGGAATCTGAAGTCGCCGCTCTCGTTAAAGTACGCCGCGCTCATAATAAGCATATTGCCGCACTCCTCAACGGGCATTTGCGAGGAATACCTGTAAATGTTACCGCTGTAACAATTAAATAGGTATTTTTTGAAGAAATTGTGCCTGTGCTTTACCACAAACCTGCCCTGCGCGCCGTAAACCTGCCCTATTACATATGGGTAAACGCCTGCGTCGTGCGGCGCGAAGTCGTACCGCCACACCCTCATTCGGGCAAACTTAAATATCGGTATAAGCATCGCCTTTACGAGAACGGGGTTTCCCAAAAGGAACAACGGAGACGAAGGGTAGGAAACATCCACCGTCGCGGCACAACCGTTGGAGCCGCACTCCTTTGAAATCAATACGGGATCGTCCTTTTCGAGAATTATCTTTCCCGCAGCCATTACCTGCCTGTACGCGGCAAACAGAATCGAGATGTAATCCTCTCCCAGCCCTTCGGCTTTCGCCATAAGCTCTTCTTCTGCCCTGCGGCAGGCTTTCATCACCTCGTCGTGCCCCGCCACGCTCTCTTTTACGGCGTAAACGATGTCGTGATAGGCGGTTTTCCAATAGCCCATCTTGAACTGCCCGAAGTAATTTATGGAGTAGTTGTCGTCGTAGCCTACAACTATGTAATAATTCAGGGGGGTTTCGGGGGTGACAACGCCGTTTTTCTCAGATACGAGCGCCTTGCGGAATTTGCCGCCCGCTTTATCGCTCTTAAGATATTTGCAGCCGTCGGAGCCGACGAAGATACGCGACTTGCCCGCGAGATACAGCCAGCCCCAGTTAATTTCTTTATAGTCGCCAGCTTCCGAAAGCGAATTTTGTATTACCCGCCCCAGATAGGCTATCTTGCCTTCGGGGAAGGGCAAAACGCCGGCTTTTGTTAGTTTTTTCGCGCCTTTATACGCAAGTTTTTCGCTTAATTCAATAAAAACCTGCGTTTCGTGCTCTTTGCCGTCTACGCTTTCCACCGAGATATCGATGTAGGACGCAGGCCTCGAGGCAAGCTTAAGGTCGTTTATAAGCAAAGGCGAGGTGAAGGTCACCTTCAGCCTCACCTTTTTGTCCTCGAAGGTATATCTTGTGGAAGCAAGCCCGATCTCGACCTTTTTTTGAGGGATAACCTCTTTGGCGCCCCCGAGCCCCATAAACCGCTTTGCCTCACCGTCGACGATAATATTGCCGTTTATGGGCTTGAGAGCCCCCGTCCACATCTTGGTATCGCCCTCATAAAGCTTCTGGCTGGTGCTCCATATCGAAAACAAAGGGTCTATCGTAATGACAGGATACGCGGGAAGCCTTAATTCTCTCATACTTTTACTCCACTCATTTTTTCCTTATAAATGATAGCATATTATAAGTATTATTACAACATCATATTTACCCCGCAAACAACGAAAGGGCTCTTTAAGAACCCTTTTTGCGTTGCGATAAATACAGTCATATTTTATTTATTAAGGAAGTTTTTTGTTGGTGGCAAGGAATATGTATGTTTCCATGGGCGAGGGGCTGCCGTGGGAGGTGCCGTAGCCGCCGTGGTCGGAGGTTATGATTATAAGCCAATCCTCCTGCTCGTAGGTTTCCCTCGCCTTTACGGCGTCAATAAGCTTTAGCGCCTGCTTCTCGCCCTCGAGATAGCCGTTGACATATTTGGGATTGTCGATGGAGAAGCCCGTGCCGTGCCCGTTTCTGTCGGTGTACTCTAATATACCGAATATTGCGTCGTAGCCGGCGTTTATTTTCGCGAGCATCGAATCTACCGAGGCGTCGTCATCTTTATTGAGAATATATTCGATGGGATAGTTGTTTGCCTTCGCCGCGGCTACCTCGTTCTTGTAGGTGCGGGTGAAGTGAGGCCCCCAGATTGTCGAAAAGGAAGTCTTTTTGCCCTGCTTGCCAAGCTGATAGATTATGCTCTCGGTTTTTTTGTTTAGCGTGTAAAGGTTGCTGTAAACGCCGTTTTCGGTAGCCCAAACGCCAGTAAATGTGGCGGCCCAACCGGGAGCAGTCGAGGTATCCTGCGCGCCCTTGGTTGCCCCGCCGCAGTATGTAAGGTACAGCCCGCCTTCTGCCGCAACCGCCGAAATGGCGCTGTCGGGATCGCCGTAATTAAGCGCGGGCAAAAGGGCGTACGCGCCGTCGTAGCCTATAAACAGAAGCTTGGGGGTCTTTTCGGCGTTGGCGAAGTGGTCTTTTATCAGCCCGTAAACTACGGTCTGGGGGATAGCTTCGCCCAGCGGGTTTTCGTAGATATCGATGACCCTGAGCCTTTCGAGATGGTTTTTGGAGTCTTTGTTGTAAGCGGGATAATAGGAGCCTGCCCACGAAACAATGCCGACAAGAACAGCTAGCAATACTATAATGCAGGTCGCGGCCAATGCTCTGCGCTTGATAAGTTGGGTATTCATTTTTCCTCCTTTCCTAATAGAACTAAATTATTGTTTTGTATATTATACATCAAATCCGTCCCGAAAAAATAGTTGTTTTTTAGATTTTATCCATAAAAATTTCGGGGAAGCCCGCCATTTACATTTAATTTTAGCCCATACTATGGGGCATATTTGTTGACTTATGGGAGCCAATGCTTGTATAATAGTTTCGGTTGTTAAATAGATACTAACAAGCGAAAGAATTATATACTTAATCGGAGGTTATACATGAGCAAAAAAATGACAATCGACGGCAATTATGCCGCGTCTTATGTGGCCTACGCGTTCAGCGAAGTGGCCGCGATTTACCCCATAACCCCCTCTTCCAACATGGCGGAGTACGCCGACGAGTGGGCAGCCAAGGGCGTTAAGAACATGTTCGGGCAGCCCCTAAGAGTCGCCGAAATGCAGTCGGAAGCAGGCGCGGCGGGTGCCGTTCACGGTGCTCTCAGCGGAGGCGCCCTCACCACCACCTATACGGCGAGCCAGGGCCTTCTCCTCATGATACCCAATATGTACAAGATTTCGGGCGAGCTTCTGCCCTGCGTATTCCATGTTTCGGCCCGCGCGCTGGCGACCCACGCCCTTAGCATATTCGGAGACCACTCGGATGTTATGGCCTGCCGTCAGACCGGCTTTGCCATGATAGCTTCCAACTCCGTACAGGAAGCGCACGACCTCGCTTTGGTCTCGCACCTTGCCACTCTTAAGGCCAAGGTTCCCTTCCTGCACTTCTTCGACGGCTTCCGCACCAGCCACGAAATCTCCAAGGTCGAAGTTCTCGATTACGAAGAAATGAAGAAGCTGGTCGACATGAAGGATATCGAGGATTTCAGGAGCAGGGCTCTCAACCCCGAGCACCCCATCCAGAAGGGTACCGCCCAAAACCCCGACATTTACTTCCAGAACAGGGAAGCCGCCAACAACTACTACGCCGCCACTCCCGCCATCGTAAAAGAGTGCATGCAGAAGGTCTACGAGGCCACCGGCCGCAAGTATAACCTTTTCGACTATGTGGGCGCTCCCGACGCCGAGAAGGTTATCATCATGATGGGCTCGGGCGCCGAAGCCTGCGAAGAAACGGTTAACTACCTCCTCGCCAGGGGCCAGAAGGTAGGCCTTGTAAAAGTAAGGCTGTACCGTCCCTTCTCGGTTAAGGACTTCGCCGACGCCGTTCCCGCATCGGCCAAATACATCACCGTCCTCGA
Source organism: Christensenella sp. UBA3944 (assembly GCA_002385605.1). Taxonomy (GTDB): domain Bacteria; phylum Bacillota; class Clostridia; order Christensenellales; family DTU072; genus Firm-09. The sequence continues at coordinate 7,769 of DGDU01000044.1, read as the reverse complement.
CAGGACCAAAGAGCCCGGAAGCCCTGGCGAACCCCTCTATCTCGATGTTGTTACCGCTCTTGCAGACAGGGATGTCACCATCCTCGGCGGAAGGTACGGCCTCGGCAGCAAGGAGTTCAACCCGTCGATGGTTAACGCCGTATACAAGAACATGGGCGGCGCCAACAAGACCGGCTTCACGATCGGTATAACCGACGATGTCAGCGGCACTTCCCTTACCGTGGACGAGTTTATTAACACCGTTCCCGAAGGCACCATCTCCTGCAAATTCTACGGCCTCGGTTCCGACGGCACCGTTGGCGCCAACAAGAACAGCATCAAGATTATAGGCGACCACACCGACAAATACGCCCAGGGCTACTTCGTATACGACAGCAAGAAGTCGGGCGGCATCACGATTTCGCACCTTCGCTTCGGCGACAAGCCCATACAGTCCTCCTACCTCATCGACCAGGCCGACTTTGTAGCCTGCCACGCCCCCAGCTATCTGTACCGCTACGATATGCTCGCCGACATCAAAGAGGGCGGCACCTTCCTTATCAACAGCATCTGGGAGCCCGAGGAAATGGACAAAGAGCTTCCCGCCGCCGTCAAGAACGCCATCGCCAGGAAGCGCCTCAAATTCTACACGCTGGACGGCAACAAGGTTATAACCTCCATCGGCGCCACCAAGGGCGTAAACACAGTAATGCAGGCGGCCTTCTTCAAGCTCGCTAACATTATCCCCTACGCCGACGCCGAAAAATACATAAAAGACGCCATCAAGAAGACCTACGGCAAAAAAGGCGACGCCATCGTCAACATGAACTACGCCGCCGTAGACGGCGCCATCGCCAACCTCAAGGAAGTAAAATACCCCGAGTCGTGGGCTACCACCACCGAGGGCGCTCCCCTTATCGAGGTTCAGGGCGACGATTATATAAACAATGTTGTCAACCCCATCCTTAAGCAGGAGGGCGACAAGCTGCCCGTATCCGCCTTCAACCCCGACGGCACGGTTCCAGTTGGCACCACGAAGTACGAGAAGCGCGGCATAGCCATCAATGTCCCCCGCTGGAAGATCGAAAACTGCATACAGTGCAACCAGTGCTCGTATGTCTGCCCGCACGCGGTTATCCGCCCCGTGCTCGCGACCCCCGACCAGCTTGCCAACAAGCCCGAAGGCTTCCTCACCAAGCCTGCCACCGGCTTCAAGGGCTACGAATTCCGTCAACAGGTTTCGCCTTACGATTGCACGGGCTGCGGAAGCTGCGTAAATGTCTGCCCCGCTAAGGGCAAGGCCCTCGAAATGATACCGGTAGCCGAAGCCATCAAGGAAGAAGCCGCCAATGCCGAGTACGCCTTCAGCCTCCCTGAGACCGACAAGGTTTACAACACCAACAGCGTAAAGGGCAGCCAGTTCTCCAGGCCCCTCTTCGAGTTCAGCGGCGCCTGCGCCGGCTGCGGCGAGACCCCCTATATCAAACTCGTAACACAGCTCTTCGGCGACAGGATGATAATCGCCAACGCCACGGGCTGCTCGAGCATCTACGGCGGCTCCGCCCCCACCTGCCCCTACACCACCAACACCAAGGGACAAGGCCCCGCCTGGGCAAACTCGCTGTTTGAAGATAACGCCGAGTTCGGCTACGGCATCAACCTCGCATATACCCAGAGAAGGAATAAACTTGCCGAAAACATCGCCGCTCTTGCCGCCAAGTACGAGGCAGCGGGCAACGCCGAAGGCAAAGCCGCCTGCGACGCCTGGCTTGCCGCTATGGACGACGGCGAAGCCAGCAAAGAAGCTTCGGCAAACCTCCTTAAGGTTGTCGAAAGCTGCACCTGCGACGAGTGCGCCGACCTTTGCAAAGCCATAATCGACGCGAAGGATTGCCTTGTTAAGAAGTCTATCTGGATCTTCGGCGGCGACGGCTGGGCATACGACATCGGCTACGGCGGCCTCGACCATGTGCTCGCCATGAACGAGGATGTAAACATTCTCGTGCTTGACACCGAAGTTTACTCCAACACCGGCGGACAATCCAGCAAGGCTACCCCCACCGGTTCAATCGCCAAGTTCGCGTCAAGCGGCAAGAGGACAAAGAAGAAGGACCTCGGCCTTATGGCTATGAGCTACGGCTATGTCTATGTAGCGCAGGTAAGCATGGGCGCCAACCAGGCACAGCTGCTCAAGGCCATCAAGGAAGCCGAAGCCTATAAGGGCCCCTCGCTCATAATCGCCTACTCGACCTGCATCAACCACGGCGTGGATATGTCCAACCCCATGGCCGAGATGAAGAAGGCCGTCGAGTGCGGATACTGGACGCTGTACCGCTACAATCCCGCTCTCGCCAAAGAAGGCAAGAACCCCTTCGTACTCGACAGCAAAGAGCCCGCAGGAGGATATAAAGACTTCCTTAAGGGCGAAATAAGGTACGCAAGCCTTATCAAGCAGAACCCCGATGTTGCCGAATCCCTGTTCGAAAGGAACGAGAAAGAAGCCCTCGAGAAATACCAAAACTACAAGTATCTCGCGGACAAACAATAACAAACAAGACAGAAAGGGACTGCCTTACGGCGGTCCCTTTTTCATATCGAAAATTATTTATCGCATAAAGAAATAAAATAATGTTGTGACAAATCTAATAAGGAGATAAGGAAAATTATGGACGCTATTGTTTATGTATCCAAAACGGGGTTTACCCAAAGGTACGCCGAAATGCTCTCAAGGGAGCTCACCCTTCCCGTAATGAGCCTGGACGAGGCCAGAATGAAGCTCGGCAAGGGCACGCAGATAATTTTTCTGGGCTGGATTTCGGCGGATAGAATTTGCGGGCTCCCGGCAGCGCGCAAACGCTACGAAGTCAAGGCCATAGGCGCCGTAGGCTTGGGCCCCGATAACGATGTCCAGATAAGCAGAATCACAAAAGCCAACAAGCCCGGCGGCATCCCCCTCTTCTACCTGAGGGGCGGCTTCAATATGGAAAAGCTTGACGCCTTCAAACGCTTTGTAATGAAGCTGTTTATGAAGTTCGTCGAGTCCGACTACAAGAGCGGCAAGCACAAAATGATGTCCAAGGAAGAAGGCGAAAATATGCTGGAATCCTTCAACGGCCCCAAGGACTATGTATCCTACGACAACCTCGCCCCAATGCTTGAAAAGTGCAGGGCTCTGTAAACACACAAAATAACGGGCTGTCTCAAACTCTCTGACAGCCCGTAAATAATTTATTATCCTGTTGTTAAGGATGCCCCAAAAGTTATATAAACAAATTAACCCATAAGGGTAACCATTATAGCTTTTTGGACATGCAGCCGATTCTCGGCTTCATCAAAAATTTCGGCGCTGTGCTTCTCAAACACCTCGCCCGTTATCTCTTCTTCCCTGTGCGCGGGCAGGCAATGGAGGACTATGGCGTCTTTTTTTGCCGTTTCCATAAGGGCGCCGTCTATGAAGTAGCCGGAGAAAATCTCTTTGCGGAAGGCGGTTTCGCTCTCCTGCCCCATGCTAGCCCAAACATCGGTATACAGCACATCGGCGTCTTTGGCCGCCACCCACTTGCTGTCGGTAACCTCCAACACGCCGGCTTCCTTGCCCCACTTAACCATCTCGGCGTCGGGCATATAATTGGGCGGGCAGGCTATCGCTATTTTCATTCCCGTCTTTATCGCGCCCGCTATAAGCGAGTTGGCCATATTGTTGCCGTCGCCTATGTAGGCAAGCTTAAGGCCTTTGAAATCCCCCTTATATTCCCTTATCGTCTGGAGGTCGGCAAGCACCTGGCAGGGGTGGCAGTAGTCGGTTAGCCCGTTTATTACGGGCACGCTGGAATAGCGCGCAAGCTCCTCGACATCCCTTTGCTTGTAGGTGCGGATCATTATGCCGTCCAGATAGCGGCTTAAAACCCTGGCCGTGTCCCTTATGGGTTCGCCTCTCCCCAGCTGAATGTCGCCGGCGTTAAGGTACAGCCCTATGCCGCCCAGCTGATATATACCCACCTCGAAGGATACCCTCGTCCTGGTAGATGCCTTTGTGAATATCATGCCCAGGGTCTTTCCTTCAAGCAGGCGGTGAGGTATGCCCTGCTTTCTCTCCTTCTTCAGTTTGTCGGCAAGGTCTAAAATATCTGTTACTTCCTGCGGTTCGAGGTCAGATAGCCTCAACAAGTCCTTTCTCTTTTTTGTCATTTTGTGACCCCTTATCTTAATTATCGGTATCCTTAATTTCGTATTTTGATAAAGCTGCCCTGCATTTTGCTATTTGCGCCATAACCGATTCGGGCGCGGGCCCGCCCTCGGATTTACGGCTCATAACGCAGGTTTTCAAATCGATGGCGGCATAGATATCGCCCTCGAAAAGCTCTGTAAAGCCTTTGTATTCCTCTATTGTAAGAGCGTTCAAAGACTTGCCGTTTTGTATGCAGTACGCCACTATCTCGCCGGTAATCTTGTACGCCGAGCGGAAGGGCAACCCTTTTTTAACAAGGTAGTCGGCGCAGTCGGTGGCGTTAATAAAGCCCTTCTCCGCCGCCTTCGCCATATTGCCTTTCAATACCGTCATTGTGGCGAGCATATCGGTAAAAACCCTCAGGCAGTCCGAAACGGTGTCGATGCTGTCAAACAGCGCCTCTTTATCCTCCTGCATATCCTTGTTGTACGCAAGGGGCAGCCCCTTCATCATCGTAAGAAGGGTTATGAGGTTGCCGTACGCCCTGCCCGTCTTGCCCCTGACAAGCTCGGCTATGTCGGGATTTTTCTTCTGCGGCATTATGCTCGAGCCGGTGGCGTAGGCGTCGTCGAGCTCTATGTACTTGAACTCCCACGAACACCAGAGGATTATCTCCTCGCTGAAGCGGGAAAGGTGCGTCATAATAATCGCTATCGCCGAGGCAAGCTCTATGCAGTAGTCGCGGTCGCTAACCCCGTCAAGGCTGTTTTCTGTTATGCCCCTAAACCCGAGAGTTTTGGCTGTTGCCTGCCTGTCTATGTTAAAGGTTGTACCCGCCAAAGCGCAGCTTCCGAGCGGCGAATAATCCATGCGGTTACGGCAGTCCGTCAGCCTTCCCAAATCCCTCACAAACATAAAGGCGTATGCCATCAGGTGGCTGCCGAAGGTTATCGGCTGCGCCATCTGAAGGTGGGTATATCCCGCCATTATAGTGTCTTTGTGCCCCTCCGCAAGCTCGCAGAGGGTACCTATGAGGGATTTGAGGGCGTCGGAAATCTGGGAAACTTTCCCCTTAACATAGAGCCTGGTGTCGGTAGCTACCTGGTCGTTGCGGCTTCTCGCGGTATGCAAACGCTTGCCGCTTTCGCCCAACCTCCTGGTAAGCTCACCTTCTATAAAGCTGTGGATATCCTCGGCATCGCTGTCGATTTCAAGCTCGCCGGCCTCGATCTCCTCCGAGATTTTTGCAAGTTCGGCGGCAATCTTTTCGGCTTCTCCCGCGGCGATTATGCCCTGATTTGCCAGCATTTTGACATGGGCAATGCTTCCCAGGATATCCTCTTTATACATCCTGCCGTCCACCGATATCGAGGAGTTAAACTCGCTTACGATTTTGTCAAGGGGCTTACTGAACCGCCCCGTCCACAGCTTTTCCATAGTCTTACTTATTATTGTTTTTGGCTTGCATCAAAGCCCTTGCCTTTATGGACAGCCCGTAGAGGTTAATGAAGCCCTCGCTGTCCTTTTGATTGTAGTCGTCCGATTCGTCGAAGGTGGCGAACTCCTCGTTGTACAACGAATAAGGAGAAGTTACACCCGCGTTAATTATGTTGCCCTTATAGAGCTTGAGCTTTACCTCGCCCGTAACGGTTTCCTGCGTTTTGTCTACAAAAGCCGAAAGTGCCTCGCGCAGGGGGGTAAACCACTTGCCGTTATATACAAGCTCGGCAAACTGCTGGGATATAAGCGCTTTGTAATGCTGGGTATCCTTGTCGAGACAGAGGGACTCGAGTATCTCGTGCGCCTTGTAAAGGATGGTGCCGCCGGGGGTTTCGTACACGCCGCGGGACTTCATGCCCACAAGCCTGTTTTCGACTATGTCCACTAGGCCTATGCCGTTGGCGCCGCCAAGTTCATTGAGCTTTTTGATCAGGTCCACGGGGTTAAGCTTTTCGCCGTCTATGGTTACCGGCACGCCCTTTTCGAAAGATATGGATACATAAACTGGCTTATCGGGTGCCTGTTCTGGCGAAACGCCCATTTCGAGGAAGCCGGGTTTGCCGTATTGCGGCTCGTTGGCGGGATCCTCTAGGTCAAGCCCCTCGTGCGAGAGATGCCACAGGTTTTTGTCCTTGGAATAGTTTGTTTCCCTTGTTATGCGCAGGGGCACATTATGCGCCTCGGCGTAGGCGATGGCGTCCGAGCGCGACTTGATGTTCCATATACGCCACGGGGCGATAACCTTCATGTGGGGGGCGAAGGCCTTTATCGTAAGCTCGAACCTCACCTGGTCGTTGCCCTTGCCCGTGCAGCCATGGCAGATGGCGTCGGCGCCCTCGGCGAGAGCGATTTCGACAATCTTCTTGGCTATTATGGGGCGGGCGAAAGAGGTGCCCAACAGGTACTCGCCTTCGTACTTGGCGCCCGCTTTAAGCGTGGGGTAAATGTAATCGGTTACAAACTCTTCCTTAAGGTCGGCGATATACAGCTTGGAAGCGCCCGTCTTTTTGGCCTTTTCTTCCAGTCCGTCCAGTTCGGTGCCCTGCCCTACATCGCCGCTTACGGCTATTATTTCGGGGTTGTCGTAGTTTTCCTTAAGCCAAGGTATAATTATAGAGGTATCCAGGCCGCCCGAGTATGCCAGAACAATCTTTTTTATCTTTTTATCCATATTTTGCTGCTCCTGATTTTTATGTTATCAATTATATTCCATATTTTCGTGTATGTCAAACATTTTATGCACAATTATGCTGTATTTTATGAATATTATGCATTGTTTATGCAAGCTATCAAGCCGCCCTGCCTGCTTTTTCCAGAGTGGGGCGGGGGTTGCCTGCGCAAGATAATAGCGGAAGGCAACTTCCGGGTAACTTAAGAAGGAGTGCGTTATGAAGAACAAAGAAGTTAAAAAAGCAAATCGTAACGACAATAATGGCAAGAAATGCAGGTAGTGCAAAAGAAATTGCCGAAAGCGTAGGGATGACGGCTTACGCTTAAAGTAAGGGGCTGTTTGAGGCAGCCCCTTTTTTATGTAAAGGGCAAATTTTTTTACCCGTTTTTAATGTTGAAATTAAAAAAGTGATATGCTATTATAGAACTATGAAAAAAGCAGTTAAAATTTTTGTTGTAGTATTTATAGCAGTTTTGCTTGCGGGCATGCTTATTGCCTGCAACAAAGAGCCCGAAACCATCACCATCAGTTTCGAAACTAACGGGGGTTTGGAGGTGCCCGCCGTTACAATTAATGTAGGCGATGATTTCGAGGCGCCCACACCCGTAAGAGCGGGTTATGTTTTCAAAGGTTGGTTTGTGGACGAATCTTTATCGATGCCTTTCGACGGCGCTCCAACTCATAACATTACTTTGTTCGCCAAGTGGGCGGTAGCCATCGGAGTCGTCTTTGACGGCAACGGCGGCACTGGCTCGATGGCATCCCTTACTGAAGGCGCGGGATATCCCTTCACGCTCCCCCAAAACGCTTTCACTAAGAGCGGCCATGTCTTCGCGGGATGGGCGACCACTCCCGACGGCGACGCCGTGTACGGCGACAGGGGCACCGTGACAGCCACCGAGAGCATCACGCTTTACGCCGTGTGGGTAGATATCGACTCCCTCGTAAACC
>DGDU01000056.1:5727-12869 GCA_002385605.1 Christensenella sp. UBA3944 | reverse complement strand
AAATATTCTTTGAAGCCTTTATTCCACGAAAACGCCTTATTAAGGTTGTCGGCGTTGTCGGCGATTGCTTTTTCGTCGTAGACATGCCACGGGGTTGGGTATACCGCCGCGATTTCTTTGGCTTTTTCCAGGGTCAGGAAGGGTTTCTTTTGCATAAAGTTCTCCGAAAATTGTGTATGCATTAATTTTAATTTAATTAATATAAAAAGTCAACTTAATAACCTATTAAGCGGGCCTTTACTTTTTCTTGGGGTTTGTCCGAAATTTTGTGGGCGGCGCCGGCTTTATGAGGCACCTCGGCGAATTTCCTATCAGATAAGCCATACCTTCTTTCTCTAGGGCGGCTTTTACTATGTGATAGTTTTGAGGGAAGCCGTACTGCATAAGCGCCCGCTGGGTGCGCTTTTCTTCTTTGGTCCTGGGGACATAGACTTCCTTCATCGTGTCGGGGTCAATGCCTGTGTAGTACATCGTTGTCGCCTTTGTCGAGGGCGTGGGGTAGAAGTCCTGCACCTGTAAGGGCACATAATTTACGCTTTTCAGAAAGAGCGCAAGCTCTATGGCGTCCTTAAGCGTGCTGCCGGGGTGGGAGCTTATAAGGTACGGCACCAAAAACTGCTTTCTGCCGAGCTCGGCGTTTACTTTTTTGTAGTCCTCGCTGAATTTACGGTATAAAGCGAAAGACGGCTTGCCCATAAGCCTTAGGACATTCTCCGAGCAATGCTCGGGGGCGACCTTAAGCTGCCCGCTTATATGGTGCTCGACAAGCTCTTTGAGAATCTTTTTGTACTGCGGGTCCGCCATGAGGTAGTCGTACCTTATCCCGCTTCGTATAAATACCTTCTTTACCCCGGGGAGAGCCCGCATTTCCCTAAGGATTTCCATATACTCGCTGTGGTCGGCAACAAGGTTGGGGCACTTTTTATAGCCCAGGCAGTTTTTATCCTTGCAGCTTCCCGCCCTCTCCTGTTTTTTGCAGGAAGGAAGGCGTATGTTGGCGCTGGGGCCGCCCACATCGTTAATATACCCCTTGAAGTCGGGGAGCTTTGCAAGAAGCCCTGCCTCTCTTAGAAGGCTTTCTTTGCTTCTCGCGGTTATAAGCCTGCCCTGATGCATGGTTATCGAGCAAAAAGCGCAGGCTCCGTAGCAACCCCTATGAGAGGTTATAGAAAACTTTACCTCGCTTATGGCGGGGACGCCGTCTTTGTAGCGCGGGTGATAGCCCCTTACATACGGAAGCTCATATACAAAATCCAGCTCTTTGGTGGTGAGGGGAAATTGAGGCGGGTTGACTACGACATACTTCCCGCCGTGCTTTTGCGCAAGTATCTTGTTGAATGTGTGCTCGCTGCAGGTAAACTGAGTATTGAAAGCCTTGATATAGCTTTTCTTGTCCGAGGCCACTTCCTCAAAAGAGGGCAAAAAGCTAACCTCGCCCTTGTCGGCTTTTTCTTTTATCTCGTCGAAGGAGTCGGCAAGGTACGCCGTGCCCCTTATATTTTTAATACTCTTAAGCGGAACGCCCTTTTTTACAAGCGAAAGAATGTCCCATAAGGGCCGCTCGCCCATGCCGTATATAAGAAGGTCCGCCCCGCAGTCTGTTAGGATAGAAGGCATTACGGTATCCTTCCAGTAATCGTAATGGGCAAATCTCCTGAGGCTTGCCTCGACCCCGCCCACTACAACGGGTACATCGGGAAACAGCCTTTTGAGGTTTTTGGTATGGAAGGTAACAGCCCTGTCGGGCGTGCGCCCTACCCTTCCGCCCTCGCTGTAGCTGTCCTCTCCGCGCTTTATTTTTGCTACGGTATAGTTGCTTACCATGCTGTCCACAACCCCGCCGCTAACCATAAAACCTAACTTTGGGGCTCCCAAAGACAGATATTCGGAATCCTTGATCGGCTGCGGAAGCACGGCGACGACAAAGCCTTCGCTCTCCAGAAGCCTCGCTATTATGGCGTGCCCGAAGGAAGGATGGTCTACATAAGCGTCGCAGCTTACGACGATAAAATCGGGCTGAAGCCCAGACAGCTCGTCTTTGGTTGTGGGAAGGAATCTTGTGTACATGACGATATAATTATACACTATAATGAACAAAGCACAAACCGAAATTTGAAATTGAGTTATTCTTTTAATCCGCCGCAGGATGTTTTGGTACACAGAAAGTGTTTGAGGATATACCCGAGCTAATCCCGAAAACGATATGGACGCTATTACAAATGTAATATTTATTCGGCCAAAATAAAAAGCTGCCTCTGCTTGAGGCAGCCTTTTGATTTATTGGGTTAAATTATGCCTTGCGGAGATTGGATTTGAGGGTCTTGAGTTCTTTCCTGAGCTCTTTGGGGAGCCTGTAGCCGAATTTGGCGTAGAACTCTTCGATGCCCTTAGCCTCCTGCTTCCAGGTGTCTTTGTCTACTTCCAGCAGGCCCTTGATGGTGTCGAGGGTGATGCCCTCAAGCCCTTCGATGTTGATGTCTTCGGGTTTGGGCAGGTAGCCTATGGGGGACTCGACGGCGTCTACGGCGTCTTCGCAACGCTGGAGAATCCAGTCGAGAACTCTCATGTTGTCGCCGAAGCCGGGCCAGATGAAGTTGCCGTTTTCGTCGGTGCGGAACCAGTTGACATTGAAGATCTTCGGCTTATTCTTGATTTTCTTGCCCATGTTGAGCCAGTGTTGGAAGTAATCGCCCATGTGGTAGCCGCAGAAGGGAAGCATAGCCATGGGGTCGCGCCTTACAACGCCTACCTGGCCGGCCGCGGCGGCGGTCGTTTCGGAAGCCATGATGGAGCCTACGAATACGCCGTGCTTCCAGTCCCTTGCCTCATAAACGAGGGGAGCGGTCTTGGCGCGCCTGCCTCCGAAGATGATGGCGGAAATCGGAACGCCTTTGGGATTCTCAAATTCGGGCGAGAGGCTGGGGCAGTTCTGGATGGGCGCGGTGAAACGGCTGTTGGGATGGGCGGCCTTAACGGGCTTGCCGTCGGCGTCTACCATACCGGGGTGCCAGGGGTTGCCCTTCCAGTCGAGCGCCTTTTGGGGCGGGTTCTTGTCGAGGCCTTCCCACCACACGGTGTTGTTCTTAAGGTTTATGGCAACATTGGTGAAAATGGTGTTCTTTCTGGTGGATTCGAGGGCGTTGGGGTTGGATTTTACATTGGTGCCGGGAGCAACGCCGAAGAAGCCGTTTTCGGGGTTGATGGCGTAAAGCATGCCGTCTCTGCCCTTGCGCAGCCATGCGATATCGTCGCCTACCGTAAATACCTTGTAGCCCTTAGAGGTGTAGGTTTCGGGGGGTATAAGCATGGCGAGATTGGTCTTGCCGCAAGCCGAGGGGAAGGCGCCGCAAACATACTTGGTTTCGCCGTTGGGCTTTTGGATACCGAGTATGAGCATATGCTCTGCCATCCAGCCCTCTTTCCAGCCCTGATAGCTGGCGATACGAAGGGCGAGGCACTTTTTGCCGAGCAGAACATTGCCGCCGTAGCCGCTGTTTATAGAGTATATTGTGTTGTCCTCGGGGAAGTGGCAGATATAGCGGTTTTCGAGGTCGATGTTTACTTTAGCGTGTATGCACTTTACAAAGTTGTCGGTGCCGCCCAGCTTGTCGTAAATCTTGGGGGAAACCCTGGTCATTATCATCATGTTGAGAACAACATAAATACTGTCGGAGAGCTCGATGCCGTACTTAGCGAAGCGGCTGCCGACTTTGCCCATGCTGAAGGGTATAACATACATTGTGCGGCCCTTCATGCTGCCTTTGGCGATGGAGTCGAGCTTGGTGTAAGCTTCTTGCGGGTCCATCCAGTTGTTGGTGGGGCCGGCGTCGTCCTTGGAGCGGGTGCAGATATAGGTGCGGTCTTCTACGCGGGCAACATCGTTTTGAGCCGTGCGGTGATAAAGGCAGCCGGGAAGCAGCTTGTTGTTAAGCTTCATGACTTCGCCGGTGGCTATGGCTTGCTCGATGAGCTCCTTTTTTTGTTGTTTGCTACCGTCTATCCAAACTATTTTGTCGGGGGTCAGCAAGTCGGCGTACTTTTGGACAAAATCAAGAACATATTTATTGTTTGTCATAAAACATCGATACTCCTCTATTTTAGTATGTCTTTATTATATCACAAGAGCGTGTTTTTTCAAATAAAATTGGGGCTTCTCGACAATTTTTGCCAATTCTTAAAATTTATAAATAAATAGTAAAATATGTAAACCCTTTTATCATTCCGCCTACGGAGAAAACATTATAAAACTCCCCGAAAAAACATCCGGGGAGTATAACAACCTTGTTTTTTGCGGTTTTATCTTAGTAAACGGACTTCTTACGCTTTACAAGGTAGGCTATAAGCGTAGATATGATTAACACGCTTATTACGGCAAAAGCCACAACGCCTATTACCGAGTTTACGCCCGACTCGGTAACCAGAGCGTACTCGCCGAGAGAGTCGGCGTCAAACTCGATATAGCCGTTTTCGTCCAGGGTGTACGCGATTTCGCGGAACCTGCCGTCCTCGTATTTGCGAAGCTTAAGTATCCTGTTGGAGAGTATGGATTCGTCCAGCTTTATCCTTACCTTAGAGATTTCCTCCAGCTCGGTTTGCCCGCCGAGAGTAAGGTTTATTACGGCGACGGTTGACCTGCCCCAGAAATCGTTATACTTGCGATTGGTTTCGGCGGTGACAACATCGGTGAACTCGCATACAAAGTTCGCGCCGGGGTTGACGCCGTACGGGGTTATTATCGTGGCGATGGCGGTACTGTTTTCGTCGCTCATCGAAAGCGAAGCGGCAAGAATGATAAGCGTGACGCTTACCTCGGGCGCCCTGTCGTGCAGTTCGTCTTCGCGGGATGTAAGTATTATGTTATATACGCCCGGCGACACGAAGGAATTGGGCACTACGCTTCCGCCAATCATGCAGATAAATTCGTCGGCATATATAATTTCGGCGTTTATCGAGCGAGGCGAGCCGTCGTAGATATATTCCAAAGTTGTATCGGGCACCGTGATGCGGGGGCGGGCCTTGAACATCCTTATCTGCAGCGTGTTTGATTTAAGCGTGTAGTTGGGGGTGTTTTGGATAAACTTTGCCGTGATCTCGTAGATGTCGGGCAGCTTGAACTCGGTGCTGCCGTTCGTCTGCCCTACCGCCTCTACTTCGAGGTCTGTCGCGTAATCGTAAATATTGTAGTAATACGCCCTTATTCTCATAAGCTGGTCGTATCCGTTGTAGAAGAATACGGTGGAGCCGGATTCGGTATATTGGAAGCTCCATTGCACGGTAACCTGCAAGGGATTGATGAAGAACTCGACAGAGGGGTTTGCAATAACATACTCCGGGTTGCTAACCGAGGCGACGGCGGTATAGGGCGCGGCGCTGGCGTTAGACCTCGAGCCGCTTATCACCAGATTAAGCGGTTCGCCGTAGATATCCTCGGCGTAAGCCGTGGGGCAATGATCCGAGCCGTCGTAGGTAAACGAAAGGTTAGACCATACAATGGTAATGTTTTTGGGGAAAATCTGATACTGGCGGACATGGTTTGCAATAACATAATCGGGATGGACGCAAGACGCGGTTACCGTGTGGGTGCCGACAGAGGAGCCGCCTCCCGTGAAGGTGAGCGCCAGGGGGTTGCCGTCTATGTCGAGAGCCGTGCCGTTGGGGCGCTGGATTTCGCCGTTAAACTCGAACCTTACATCCTCCCACTGCACGGAAACGGTTTTGGGGATTATGGTAACGGTGGCAAACGCTTCGGCGATATAGCCGCCCTCGAGGTCGCTGGATACCCTTACGCTGTAATTGCCGCTGTCGGCAACCGTATACAGGCGGAGGGTGCTTTCGGTTTGACCCTGGATTTTGGAGCCGCTCTTATACCACGAGTAGTAATAGGTTACGCCGTCGTGGGCGTTTACTACCGCCTCAAGCACGATTTCGTCGCCGAAGGTCGCCGTGATATCCTGCAGGCTTACCGTTACGGGCTTAGACCTGTATATGGCGTAAATTTCGGTATCCCCTACGGGCATAATGGCGGTTACGGTTGTTATGCTGTGGTCTTCGCCGCTGTTAACAAAGACATTCACTTTTTCGGAGCCGCCCTCGAGATAATACACCTCGTAGAGATAATATCCGTTGTGGGGCAAAAATTCAAGCTCTACCTGCTTGCCCGAGAAAACCTTTTCGGGTGTGTGGGATACGAGGCTTCCGTGCTCCATATCGGGATCCTGTGTAAAGGAGTATTTAAGCTCGTAATTGGGGTCCAGATTGGGGCTGCCGGGGAGATCGGCTGCGCTTATTGCCATATTTTCCGTAAGCGATACTTCGTCGTCCCTCCACTCGCGGAAATAATAATCGCCTATTTTCTCTAAAATGACGCGGATATCGAAGTCGCGGCGGTCGGTCTTAATGCTTTGCTCTTCGCTCATTATTGCTATAGGCGTATAGCCGGAACGAATATTTATATTGTCTATCCCAATGTAGGGAGAGTCTATAAGCATAAGGATGGGCGAACCCGAAACCTCGGTTTCTGAAATGAAAACCAGATTGGCCTTTATCTGTATTGCGCCGGTGAGGCAGGTGCTCTCGATAGCAGCTTTGAGCACTACCAGATCGGAGTTTGGCATCATTATCGCGGGATTGTCGGTATCACGGGAAATTATGCTGCTTTCTTGAAGCGAAAGGTAATTCCCGCCGACATAAATGCCGCCTCCCGTGCTTTGAACCGAAGAATTTTCGGCACAAACATTGCCCGCTTCGGCTCTTATAGCCCACTGATTGTTTTCGGTGCCGATGACGCTTTCATTTGTTATCTGCACCCAGCCTTCGGCTAAATAAAGCGCTGTGCCCGAATTGTAAACTTCGGATTTGTTTATGTCCAAATAGCCGTTGCCGACATACACTGCGGCAAAGGACATCGAAGACGCGGAAATCAGGCTGTTAGCGGCTATGTCGGCTTGGTTCGCAGCGTATACGCCGCCTCCGGCCGAGTTATTAAGGGTTGAATAAGAGATTTCTACATTTCCTGCCTGCGATTTTACCATGTAATCCGCCACGGCAGCCGAAATTAACGAATCCGTTATACGGATATTCCCATACGCGGCGTAAACGGCGCCGCCCAGGGAGTTGGATACAGAGCTATCCTCGATGCCGAT
>DGDU01000056.1:0-5516 GCA_002385605.1 Christensenella sp. UBA3944 | reverse complement strand
CGATATCGCCTTTGTCCGATTTTATGGCGTAATCCGTAAGGCTGCCGGCTATCGAAAGGCCGCTGGCAGTCACCTTGCCGCCCTTCATGTATATGGTGTTTATGCCGCTGCCGAAGATTGAGGTGTCGACGATATGGAGATCGCCTTTGCCCTCGTTGTATATTACATAACCGCGGTTATTTATAAGATTTGCGCCCGCGATATACATATTGTTGGGCTTTAACGCGTAAATTGTGTAGCACCTGCCCGCGAAATTGGGCGTTGTGTTGTTGTTTATAATTTCCCCGCCCGTAAGAATAAGGGTCGTTTTAAGAGGCGCGGTGCCCGCAAGCTTTATCGTACCCATATAGTAGCTTGACGAGCTTGCGGTTGCGATAAGGGTTTCTTTTCCCAAGGGTTGGCCGATGTTTATAACACCGTCGTAGACATTAAATATGGCTATGGTGTCGCCCATACCATACTTCTGAGGGTTGAGAGGGTCGTCCGCGGGGTTGGAAAGCACCTTGCCCCAGTTTATATAAATGTCCCTTTGCGATTCGTTCATTATGGCGGCGGAGTCGGGCTTAAGGCCGCTGTTAATTATCGTGCCGCCGTTCTGGATATAAGCGGTTACGGGAGCGTTACCCTCGTCTATATGTATTGTACCGCCGAAGGTCGGAAGGGATTCGGATGGGCTGGCAATTAAGGTGTCGTCACCGTTTATCGTAAGTGTTCCCGCTGATTTATGGTGTATGGCTTTTGCCCCGTCGGTAATGATATAAGAATTATTTACGGTAAGACTGGCGCTGCCCTCTGTCCTAACGGCGCTCATTAAAGCGATTACGATATCGCGGTTGTATTCTTCGGGGGCAACGGTGGACGCAAAGGTGTTTTCGAGATATATTCGGGCGATTGTGTCCTTATAAACGGGTATCGATTCGGGAGTTACCAAAGGGGTATCGGCGGTGCCTATGTAAAGATAAAGGGCCTCGCCGTCGGGAAGAGCGCTGTAAAAGCCCGATACAAAATCGCTTAGCGGAAGGGTGACATCTTCGTAATCGGTGCCGTTTACGCTGTACTGATAGGCGGATACATCGTCGGGATTGTTAATTATGTATAAGCTGTATGCTATGTCGGCGTTAGCTGCGCTTTCACGACCTAGCCCTGCCGCGGCCAGCATAAACGCGAAACCAAGTACCAGCAATACGACGACAACTTTAAGCACCCTGTTCATTACGCTCTCCTTGCCCAATTATTGCAAGCCTCGCGCCGACATACGGTGTAAGGCTCTCCGCAAGACATACTGCCTGCGATTATACAGAATAATTATATATTAAAGCCTTTAATATGTAAAGACCAAACTTTTAAGTTTTATATATCTTAAAGCTAAGGCCGCCCCTTTAGGGACGGCCTTCGGATTCGTTTTTTGCTTTATTATGCCGCTATCTTAGCAATCGCTAGTATCTTTCTTCGCGGAAGTACGAAAGCCCGAGCGAGGCGGGTGGCTGGTTTTCCTTTTTGTTGCGGATGCTTGAAACGATAAGCACAAATATCGTAACGATGTAAGGTATCATCTTGAGAAGCTCTTTCTGCGAGAAGCTTACATTAAGATAGCTGGGCGCAATGTAGAGCGCGCCGAAAAGAATGGAGCCGAGAATGCCCCAATTCGGGCGCCAGATGGAGAATATAACAAGAGCTATGGCAAGCCAGCCCATCGCGTCTATCGAATACTCCCAGCTGCCGTTAAGGTAGTCCATAATGTAGAACAAACCGCCGAGGCCTGCTATCGCGCTTCCTATGCCCGTGGCGCCGTATTTATATGCCGTAACGCTTATGCCGGCGGCGTCCGCAGTTGCGGGATTTTCGCCCACCGCTTTGAGGTTGAGGCCCAATCGTGTTTTATTAAGGATGATAGCCGCAATTATAGCGATAATCACCGCCAGATATACCATTACGCCGTAAGACAGGAACAGTTTAACAAACCAATTTGAAGCGTCCTGTATGGGGAAAAACTTTGTAAAGCTCTTGCTGGCTACATTAAAGTTTGTTCTATCTACCAATGTGATAAAGAAGTTTGTAAAGCCTACGCCGAAAGTGGTTATCGCAAGGCCCGTAACATTCTGATTGCAACGGAGGGTAACCGTAAGGAAGCAGTACAGCATTCCCAGGGCGCCCGAGAAAAGCATAGCAAAAAGTATGGGTATAAGCACGGCGAGGAAGGGGTTGATCCGGCTGATATCGGAGAGGGATTTGAGGTAAATCGATTCTCCTATGCAGCCGCCTACCGCGCCAACGCACATAATACCGGGTATACCTAAGTTAAGGTTTCCGCCCTTTTCCGTAATAGTTTCGCCGGTGCAACCGAACATAAAGGTTGTGCTGAACCGTATGGCATTGAATAAAAATATTACAAACATTATGCCTTTTTCTCCTTTTTCGCCAGACGGAACTTTATGGAGTAATTGGCGAAGAATTCGCAAGCGATGATAAAGAAGAAGAACATTCCGATAATGATATCGGGGAAAGCGTTACTGAGCCTGTAATCGGTTGCGACCTGAGCCGCACCCTGCTGCAGAAACACCACCATAAACGATGTAAGTATCATATACAGAGGGTTGAATTTTGCAAGCCACGAAACAAGTATAGCCGTAAATCCGCGTCCGCCCACCGTGTTGGTTGCTACTGTGTGGCTGGTGCCCGCAACAAGGAGGAGACCCGCTATGCCGCACAGCACGCCTGTGAGTACCATCGTGCGGATAATTACTTTCTTGACATTTATGCCGACATACCTCGCGGTATTGAGGCTCTCGCCGACAACCGATACCTCGTAGCCGTGTTTGGTTTTCTTGAGGTACATATAAACGAGAACGGTAAGTACGGCGACAATAATAATGTTGAGAAGATAAGCGTATCCGCCTATCGCGGGGAAGTGTCCGAATTTGAGAACGCCGAGAACGCCCGAGCCGCTTGTGACCCACACATTTATGAAATACGCCACCAATGATTTGGCCACATAGTTCATCATAAGGGTAAACAAGGTCTCGTTGGTGTTCCATTGCGCCTTGAATAAGGCGGGTATTACCGCCCAAATAACGCTTGCGGCAACTGCCGCGCCGAACATCATAACCAATAACAATGCTTCGGGAACCTTACCGCCGAAATATACCACAATAGCGGCCGAGGCAAGCGCGCCTACGAGCGCCTGACCTTCTGCGCCGATATTCCAAAAGCGCATCTTAAACGCGGGAGTTACGGCGAGAGATATGCAAAGCAGAAGCGAAATATTCTGGAAGAGGTTCCATATCCTTCTTTCGGTCTGGAATACGCCCTTGAAAAGCGAAACATAAAAGCTTCCGAAACCCCTCTTTGTAAGGATAACCGAAACTATGCCGCATACAAGAAAAGCCGAAATAACGGCGGCGGCGCGTATCAGCCATGCCTTCCACCAGACAAGGTTATCTCTTTTTACTATTTGAAAAAAAGGTTCGCGAGCAGATTTTTCTGTACTTTTCATCTGTTATCACCCTCTTTGCCCTACTGTTGACGGAGATTGCTCCATTTGTCTTCCTTTGGTCATCAATAATCCTATTTCTTCTTTGGTTGCACTCCTGCCGTCTACGATACCGGTAATTTTACCTCCGCAGATAACCATTATACGGTCGCAAAGCTCTATGAGCACATCGAGGTCTTCGCCTACGAATATTACGGCAACGCCGTTTTCCTTCTGCTTATTGAGGAGGTTATAAATCGTATAAGACGAGTTGATGTCCAAGCCGCGCACGGGGTATGCAGCCATCAGCACGGTGGGCGACGAGGCTATTTCGCGGCCTACCAGAACCTTCTGGACATTGCCGCCCGAAAGCCTTCTTACAGGTATATTCGTGCCGGGGGTAGCAACCTCAAGGCTCTTTATAATGTTTTCGGCAAGGCTCTTGGGCTTCTTGCGGTCTACAAAGAAGAACTTGCCTTTTTTGTAGCTTCTAAGCATCATATTGTCCACGATATCCATGTTGCCAACCAGACCCATGCCGAGGCGGTCTTCGGGTACAAAAGATAAGCGGACGCCCATTTCCCTTATTTGAGTTGGAGTTTTTGCTCTTAGGTTAACGGCCTCGTTGCTCTCGGGCTTAAAGTATGTTATTTTTCCTGTAGCCGCAGGCTGTAAGCCTGCTATCGCTTCGAGAAGCTCTCTCTGTCCGCTTCCGGCAACGCCCGCGATTCCCAAAATCTCGCCCGCCCTTGCGGTAAACGAAACATTATCGAGAACCTTTACATTTTCTTTGTTGATCAGGCTAAGGCCGGACACAGTGAGGCGGTCTATCGGGTTTTTAGGCTCGGCTCTGTCTATATTGAGAACGACTTTCTTGCCCACCATCATTTCGGTAAGCTCTGTTTCGCTCGTTTCCGCCGTGTTTACGGTGGCGATATGCTCACCTTTCCTGAGTACGGCCACGCGGTCGCTTACGGAAAGCACTTCGTTTAATTTATGCGTGATAATTATTATCGATTTTCCGTCATCGCGCATATTGCGTATGACATCAAAAAGCCGCTTTGTCTCCTGCGGGGTCAATACGGCGGTGGGTTCGTCCAGGATGAGGATATCCGCGCCGCGGTACAAAACTTTTATAATTTCGACTGTCTGCTTTTCGCTGACAGACATATCGTATATTTTCTTTTTTAGATCTATCGCAAAGCCGTACTTGTCTGCAATTGCCCTGATATCTTCTCCGCGGTTGCGGGAGAGCCAGTTGAATTTTATATATGCGCCTGCTTTTTCCAGCCTTGCCGCAAGAAGTTTAATGTTTCTTTTGAACTTTTCTTTGCGGCTCTCGTTGCCTTCGGGCTTTTTGAGGGAGGCTATTTTTGCTTTGTTTGCGGCTTCGTCAAAATAAAAACTTTCGCCCAGAATTATGTTGTCTATGGCATTGTAAACATCTATGAGCTTAAAGTGCTGGTGGATCATTCCGATTTTATGATTGTAGGCGTCTCTCGGGGACCGGATGACAACCTCTTTACCATCTATATAAATCTTGCCTTCGTCGGGGAAATAAATGCCCGCGAGCATATTCATAAGGGTGGTTTTGCCGCTTCCGTTTTCGCCCAAAAGAGCGAGAATCTCACCTTTGCGGACATCCAAATCGGCATCTTTATTGGCTATCACCTCGCCGAAGCGTTTGGTAATACCTTTCATTTGTATTGCAATGGCTTTTTCCACGCAAACCTCCGAAAAAGAAAATACGGTTTTACTATACCGCAAATCCTGACATTTCGCAATTAAAAGTTGTCCAAAAAAAAAGAAATCGGAGGGGGCGAAGGCTGACTTCACCCCTTCCGTTAATCTGTGATGTTATGGTATTAATCCTTCTCGTCCAAGAAGTTGATACCGTCTATTCTGAGGTCGAAGTAAGGAGCCGAACGGAACTTGGATTCGTAGAATACGCCGTTCTCGACAACTTCGGTGTCAGCGGTGAAGTCGGGGTCGAAGTCGACATCCGCCATGTAGGAGGTTATCTTCTGTCCGCCTACGGTGAAGTTGT
>DGDU01000006.1 GCA_002385605.1 Christensenella sp. UBA3944 | reverse complement strand
GCTGAAATACCTCACCAGAATCCCTTCGCTTTTAAGCTCGAGGTAAAGCCTTTCGCCGCCTATTTGCGGGTGTTTCGCAAGCAAAAAGTTGGTGCTCGAAGGCAAAACCTCAAACCCGAGCGCCTTAAGCTCTTTGGCCACCCTCTCCCTTGTATCGACGATTCTCTGCACGCAGAACCTAAGGTAACATTCGTCCTTCATGGCGGCGATGCCGAGAAGCTGCGACAGCGTGTTTACATTATACGGGTTAAGAGAGTCCCTTATTTTGTCCAAATCCTCGATAAGCTCTTTCTGCCCCGCTGCAAACCCAAGGCGGGCGCCCGCAAGCGCCCTCGACTTCGAGAAGGTCTGGACAACCATAAGGTTGGGGTATTTCTTAATAAGCGGAATGCAGCTGTAGCCCCAGAAATCGGCGTATGCCTCGTCCACTATGACCACCCTCGAGGGGTTGGATTGTATTATCCTCTCCATCTCCTCAAGCGGGAGCGCAATGCCCGTGGGGGCGTTTGGGTTGGCAATCACTATGTGGCTGTCGGCGGCGCAAAGGGCGTCGACATCAACCGTAAAGTCCTCTTTGAGGGGTATCGTCCTGTAAGGCGAACCCAGAAGCCCGCTAAGGACGGGGTAAAAGTTGTAGGTTATGTCCAGCGACACCATCTCCTCCCCGCCGCCGCAGTAGGCAAAAAAGGCAAGCGCTAAGGCCTCGTCCGAGCCGTTTGTTACCACAACCTCGCTTTCGTCAAGCCCCCAGAACCTAGCTATCGCCTGCCTCAAGGCCTTAGACGACGGCTCCGAATACAGCTTAAGCCCGGTAACCGCCGCTCTCGACACGGCCTCCGCAGCGAGAGGCGAGGGCGGGTAAGGCGACTCGTTGGTGTTAAGTTTTATATACCGCCTGTCCTTGGGCTGCTCGCCCGAGACATAGGGCTCTATGCCATCATACTTTTGGGAAAGAAACCTGCTCATAACTTGCTCTCCGTCCTGATTGTCACCGATCTGGCGTGCGCCGAAAGCCCTTCCTTCTCGGCAAAATACGCTATCCTTTCCCCTTCCTTATCCAAAACGCTCTTGGGGTAATAGATGTACTGGATTTTTTTTACGAAGTCGTCCACAGAAAGCGCCGACGAAAACCTCGCCGTGCCGTTTGTGGGCAGGGTGTGGTTTGCCCCCGCGAAATAGTCACCGACCGCCTCGGGAGTGTCCCCGCCCAAAAATACGCTTCCGGCGTTATTTACCTTAT
This sequence comes from Christensenella sp. UBA3944, assembly GCA_002385605.1. GTDB lineage: Bacteria > Bacillota > Clostridia > Christensenellales > DTU072 > Firm-09. The sequence continues at coordinate 20,586 of DGDU01000006.1, read as the reverse complement.
CCAAAAGCCCGAAGGGATTATTTACGCAAAGCTCAAGGTGCTCGGGCGCGGCTATATTCGCGATTTCGACAGCCTGCTCCAAAGATTCGGCTATTACTATTTTGCCGTTATTTTCTATGGACGTCCTGGCCACCGATTCCCTCGGCAAAAGCGCGAGCTGCTTTTCAAGCTCGGCTTTAACCTTTTCCGCCATATCGGGGTAAACCGTAATTAGTATAGCGGCGGCGTTTATATCGTGCTCGGCCTGCGAAAGCATATCCGCCGCTATATACGCGGCATTGGCGGTTTCGTCCGCTATAATTAAAACCTCGCTCGGCCCGGCTATCATGTCTATGCTAACCTCGCCGAACACAAGCTTTTTGGCGGCGGCAACGAATATATTGCCCGGCCCCGTAATCTTATCTACCTTTGGCACGCTCTCTGTGCCGTACGCTAAGGCTGCAATCGCCTGCGCCCCGCCTATCCTGTATACTGCGTCCACGCCCGCGATTTTCGCGGCTGCTAGCACATCGGGGTTAATCTTTCCGTCTTTGGATGGCGGGCTGGCCATTATAACTTCCTTTACGCCCGCAATCTTCGCGGGTATGGCGTTCATAAGCACGGTTGAAGGATAGCTTGCCGTGCCGCCCGGGATGTAAAGCCCCACCCTCTCCAAAGGCAGCACCCTCTGCCCGAGTATTGCGCCGTTTACTCTTTTTATCTCGAAGCCTTGCCTAAGCTGCGCCCTGTGAAACTCCCCGATATTGGCTTTCGCCGCTTCCAAAGTTTCTAAAAAATACCTGTCTGCCGAGTTATAGGCTTCCTCTATCTCGGCTTCGGATACCTTAATCGAGGTAATCCTGACCTTGTCGAATTCTTCTGTAAGTTCTGTAAGCGCCTTATCGCCCTCGGCTTTAACCCTTTCTATTATTCGCGCGGCGGCCTTCTCTGCGTAATCGAGGCTCTCGGCTTTGCGCTTGAATATCGAACCGATATCGGTGCTTTTGGCGTCGTATACCGCTATCATTTAATCGCCTCCGCCAGCTTTTCGGTAAGTTCGTCTATAAACCCGGACTTGAATTTGTAGCTTGTCTTGTTGGCGATAAGCCTTGCGCTTATGGGCATTATTTGGCTTATAACCTTCATGTTGTTGTTTTTTAAGGTTGTGCCCGTCTCGACGATATCCACTATGACATCGGACATATCGAGTATGGGGGCAAGCTCAATAGAGCCGTTAAGCTTTATAATCTCTATCTCACGGTTTAATGAGCTGTAATATTCGCTTGCGATGTTTACAAACTTTGTGGCGACCCTTAAGGGCCTTTCCTTGTTCTCGCGGAAGCCCTCCTTTGCCGCGACCGACATGGTGCACTTGCCGATGCCTAAATCCAGAAGCTCGTAGACATCGGGCTTGGTTTCCAGGAGGATATCCTTTCCCACCACTCCGATGTCGGCGACACCCCTTTCGACATAGATAGCCACATCCGAGGGCTTAACCAGAAAGTAAGAAACCTTGCCCTCGGCGTCTGTGAACACCAAACGGCGGCTGTCGCTCATTACTTCCGAGGTATCGAAGCCGATGCCCGCGAGCAGCCCGCAGACCTTTTCGGCAAGCCTTCCTTTGGGTAAAGCTATATTAAACATCGTATTCCTCCAATTTGCCGCCCTCAAACTTATAAAGCTTGCCGTACCTGAGGTTATCGGGCTTCGAGGTCTCCGCCCTAACCTTAATCCCCTTTTCTGTAAGGCTTTCTATCGCGTTAAACAACGCTTTGGGATCGGCGCCCTTTTGGTAAATCACAACGGCGTCGGCGTCCAAAACATCGCTGTCGCCGTAATAACCGTTAAGCTCGTCGGTTACAAGGGCGAAGCCAATCGCCCCCACATCCTTGCCCAGCTCCTTAAGAAGCTTGTCGTAGCGCCCGCCCGAAAGCACCATCCTGGGCACCCGCCTTACATACCCCTGGAAGATTATCCCGCAGTAGTAGTTGATGTCGTTGATGATTGAAAAGTCAATCTTTACCTTGCTCTCGTAGGGCGAGCCCTTAAGGGAGCGCCACACGCCCTCAAGCTCTTCGCAGGCCTTTTGCATCTCTTCGTTTATTACTATCCCGCGGATTTCCGCCAAAGCTTCACCAAGGTTGCCCGTTATGGTTATAAGCTTTTTGAACCTCTCGGAAGTTTCCGCCGATACCCCAAGCTCAGCGAGGATTTTGGCGAGGTCGTGCGGGTTTTTGGAAACTATACACTCTATAATCTTGTCCTTGCACTCCTTGCCCTTAAGCTCGCCGCAGTCAAATAGCCCCATGACTATGCCGATGTGCGAGATGTCCAAAACAAAATCGTCTTCTATCGCCTCAAGGCTCCTAAGGGCCAGGCTTATAACCTCGAAGGTGGTATAGCCGTCTATCTCACCCAGCGCCTCCAGCCCTATCTGTGAAATCTCCTTAAATTTGCGGGAGTTTTTGTCGGGCTTGTAGACATTCTCGATGTAGTAAAGCTTCTCGAAACCGCCTTTATACTCTTTGGCGTTTTTAACGATCGAAAGCGTGACATCGGGCTTTAGCGCCATCAGTTTGCCGTCTATGTCGGTGAAAGTGATTATGCGGTCGAAGGGCAAAAAGCTTTTATAGTTGAGGTAGAAGGCGTATTCTTCGAAGCGGCTCATCTTATACTTCCGATACCCAAGGCTTTCGTACACGCCCCTGAGGGTTAGCGCCACTCTTTCTTCTTTATTAAGGCTTGCCGTGTCTTTGTTCATATTCTCCCTTATCGGTTTGATGTCATTGAGGCTATTATACGGCACTTTATCGCTTTAGTCAAGTAAATCGCTAAAGTATATTAAATTATTTTTGCTCTTATTACTTCCCGCTTTTTCCCGCCGCAAATGCCATATATCTAAATATATTAAGTTTTTGGCGATTATAATTAATTTTTCGCTAAAATCTTTAGATTGATATTGAAAACCCCGCTGAATAATATTATAATAATAGCGATGTAAGGGGTTTTACGATTCCCGAATTTTATTACAAAAGGCAAATCCCGAGAATAAACTATATTGGAAGCATATCGGCACGCGCCGTATAACATATTTTGGTGTATGGGAGGAAAATATGAGTACCGCGACCGCTATTTTGCCTCAAGCCGAAGTTATTATCCCCAAAAAGGAAAAGAAGCTAGGCGTTTTTAAGATTCAAAGGACCTGCGTGCACGACGGCCCGGGGATAAGGACGACTATATTCTTTCAGGGCTGCGCTTTAAGGTGCCTGTGGTGCCAGAACCCCGAGGGGTTAAGCCCCGACGCCGCCCCCGGCTGCGGCTATACCATAGACCAGATAGCCGAGATTGTAAGCCGCGACAAAAAATATTACTTCTCGACCTCGGGCGGGGTGACGCTCAGCGGCGGCGAACCAATGCTGCAAAACGCCGAGGCGCTTGTTGCCCTTCTGAAAAGGCTTAAAAAGCAGGAAATTAATATAGCCGCCGAAACGACCCTTTTCGCCCCGTGGGAAACCATCGGGAAGGTTGCGCCTTACATAGATTTATTTTTAGTAGACCTGAAAGTTGTCGGCGACGATAAGCTGCATCTAAGCCTTACCCAAAAGGACAGCGGGCTCATACGCGAAAACATAGACAAGCTTATCGCCATCGGCGCGAACATAAGGTTCAGGATGGTTATCGTGCCGAGGCATAATGACGGCGAAGATAACCTTATTAGGGCGGCGGAGTTCCTGAAAGAAAAGGGCTATGCCTCAATAGAGCTTCTCAAGTACCACAATATGTACGAGGACAAGGCTAAGAGGCTAAATCTCGATATCCCCATGCTTAACATAACCGCGGAGGAAAGCCTTGCGGCATTAAAGAAAGCAATCGAAGTCTTTAAGGCGAACGGCATAGACGCTTATAATGACGATATACGGGAGGCGGTTAAGAAAGCCGAATTTACAGACAGGGTAAAGCGCATACAAAACGACATCAGGGAAGCGGGCAGAGCTTTATGCATTGAGGTATCCAACCTCAAAACCGACTACTACAAAAGAAACGGCTTCGACAAACCCGTCGCCATACACCGCGCCGAACGGCTGAAGTATGTCCTAAACAATAAGACTATAAAGGTTTATCCCGATGAATTGCTTGTGGGCAACTTTACCGCGAAGCGCGTGGCGGGGCAGGTGTGGGAAGAGCATTACGGCGTGCTGTACGCCTTGTTCCTGCATAAGATACACCGACAAACGCCTGTTTCCTTCCAATGCTCGGCCAAAGAAAAGCGGGATTTTTACTTTAAGATTTTCCCCTTCTGGCTGAAGCACAGCCTGGTGCGCAAGGTGCATAAGAGGCTAAAGGACTTCCGCCAAACCCTTGCCCGCTCCTGCGAGATGGTTGCGGGGTTCAACAACAATATGGCGGCGATAGCCCACTTTATTGTTAACTTCGAGAGGCTCCTGGAGCTCGGCACCGAGGGTATGATAGCCGAGGTAAAGGAGGCGATGGTAAAGTATCCCCAAAACAACCAGGACTTCTACAAAGGCTGTATTATAGCTTTAGAGGCGCTTGCGGAATTTGGCGAGAGGTATTCCGCCCTCTGCAAAAAGATGGCGGAAGAGGAAGCCGACCCCGGGAGAAAGGCCGAGCTTTTGAACATATCCGAAATTTGCGCGAGGGTGCCGAGGTATCCCGCCCGCACCTTCCGCGAGGCTATACAAAGCATGACCTTCCTGCAGATAGCCCTTTGCCTGGAGTCTTACGAGAACGCCGTATCCTTCGGCAGGGTAGACCAGATACTATACCCCTACTACAAGCGCGATCTGGAGCAGGGTTTAATAACCTACGAAGAGGCCAAAGAACTAGTTTGCCTTTTTGTGCTTAAGATGGACGAGGTTATACTCGTAAACGACGGTAACTCTTTCTTAAACATCAGCAAGTTGTTTGAGACGCTCTCGACCGACCAGGCGCTAACCTTCGGCGGCGTGGACAAAAACGGAGAGGACGCCGTAAACGATGTCACCTATATGCTTATGGACGCCTGCGAACTGCAGCCCCTTTGCATCAACATGGTGGCGAGGGTAAACAAGAAAAACCCCAAGAAATACCTGGACAGGCTTAGCGAGCTGTACATAGGCGGCTGCCCGATGCCCGAGCTTTTCAGCGACGAAATTTACATCGAAAGCCTGATGCGCCACTACAACACCACCATAGAGCACGCCCGAAACTACGCCATAGTGGGCTGCGTCGAGCCCAACGCCTCAGACGACCACTTCGGAAATACCGATTGCGCAAATATGAACCTCGCCCTTGCCTTCCTGCAAGCGCTTAAAGGGCACACCCACGACCTTTGGAATTACAGCGCCCGCGAGCAGTACGAAAAGCTGATGGCAAAGGCCATAGAATACATACTTAAAGAGCCCGGAAACAACAAGGCTTCCAAAGCCCTGCTGTCCTTACACCACAAGGTGCTAAAGCGCATAGACAAGAGAAAGGGAATGTTTGTCTACAACCCGCCTTCAAGCATGGAGGAGCTTCTCGAGGCTTTCCAAAACAGGCTTAACCATCTTGCCAAAGGCGTTCTTACCGACCACCAGAAGATAGAGGCCGAGCTTCGCAAGGGCTTCACCACCCCTCTCGCCTCAACCCTCTACAAAAACTGCATTAAGACGGGAAAGGATGTCTACGAGGGCGGGGCATACTACAACACAAGCGGTATTCAGGCGATCGGCGTAACCGATGTCGCCGACTCGCTATACGCCATAAACGAGCTGGTGTTCAAGCAAAAGAAATACACGCTGCTTGATGTAATACACGCGATAGACGCGAACTTCGAGGGGGATGAGTACAGGGAGATACATAACGACCTCTTAAGCGTTCCAAAATTCGGCGAAGACAGCTCCCCGGAGCCCGCTAAATGGGTATCCAAAGTGATGGAAATCTACAATAAGGCCCTTGCGTCGGTTGACCCTTGCAGCCCCAGAAACGGCAAGTACAAGGCGGGCTATTATGCCCTTAATGTGAACGACCGCTACGGCAAAAAGACGCAGGCTTTGCCCAGCGGAAGGAAGAAGGGCGTGCCGCTGGCCAACAGCGTAACCCCGCACTACGGGATGGAGAAGTCCGACCTGCTATCGTCCCTTAACTCTATACAACAGGTAAATTTCACCGATTACGCCCCCAACGGCACGACTGTTACCTTCACGATAGACGCCTCGCTCTTCCCGGGTGAGGCGGGCGTAAACAACCTTTCGGCAATCTTCCGCACCTTCCTGACCGAGGGCGGAATGCAATTCCAGCCCAATGTAATAAACCGCGACATTTTAATAGACGCTTACAACAACCCCGAAAAGCACAAGTACCTGATGGTGAGGGTTGCGGGCTACTGCGCCTACTTTAACGAGCTGTCGGACGAGCTAAAGAAGATAATTATAAACCGCACCTGTTACTCTTGACGGTAAGATGGCACCGCCTCCCGCGCTTTTGTTTACTTATCCGGTTACAAAAGCGTGTGTGTTTTTTTGCAAATTCCTTTTTGTAACTAAAATGGGGAAAACCACTACCACGATAACTTCGTGGTAGCCTTCCTCTATCTCCCATCTCGCGATAAGGGATACATTTCGAGCGGGCATAGTGGTAAACTCGAATTCCTCTTCTGTAAGGGCGTCTATCCAGCCCGCGAAGACGCAATGCTCTCTTTGCGGATCCTGAGGGGCGGTTATCGGGCTGCCGTACGCCGCCGTTATGCTGCCTACTTCGCTCCCTCCCCTCGAATCGAAGGTTATGGTATAGGTTTTGGGGGTTGCGGTATAGGTCGCCGTGAAGGTGATGTCTGCTGTAATCGTCTGGGGCACAGCCTTATCCCAGCCCGCGAAGGTGTAGGAGTATTGCGCCGTCGAGGGTTTCGTCGGGTTTCGGGAGCGACTATCGCCGAACCGTAGTCCACCGTTTCTTTCTTGAGCTCGGTAACGCCGTCCTCGTCGTAGAATATGTAGGTGTATTGCCTTAATTTAATGTCAATATTTTGATGGAAATCCGCTAAGCGGGTTTTTAATGTGCGGGCATAAATCAAAAAGAGCTTTTCTGTTAAAGACCCCGGACTATCCGGGGATTTTCGCATCACCAATATGTACACGCTTTAATATATTGTGTAAATGTTTATTTTACGGAAACCGAATTATTCAAAAAGCGTCGGATTTTTGGTATAATTAAATTATTAATAACCGCAGAGGGAAAGATGGCGATTTGCGCGCGCACCATAAAAGAAGGGATTAACGCGAAGGATACCGATGTTGTATGCCTTGCCGTTGTAGATTCCACAAACAACGAGGCCAAAAGGTGGATTGAGGGAGGGTTTAAGGGCAGCGCCCTCATTGCAGCCGAGAGGCAGACCGCAGGCAGAGGCAGGCAGGGTAAATCCTTCTTCAGCGGCTGCCCCGAGGGCATTTATATGACCGCGGTATTGCCGATAACGCCCAAAGACCCCGCCGCCGTAACCATCGCAGCCGCGGTTGCCGCCGCAAAAGCCGCCGAGGAAGTCGCGGGCGTTTATCCCCGCCTTAAGTGGGTTAACGATATATTCTGGGGCGGCAAAAAGGCGGGCGGAATACTGTGCGAGGCAAAGGACGGCTTTATTATAGTCGGGATAGGCATAAACTGCGAAGCAAGCGAAAAGGCCTTCCCGCATGAGCTGAGGGGCATAGCGGGCGGGCTCCCGCTTAACGGAGCCGCTAGGGAAAGGATAATATCGGAGATATACAACAATTTGCGGTACTATTTGGACGCCGATTTTTCTAAAACCATAGAGGAATACAGGGCCCGCTCGACGATGGGCGGCAAAACGGTAAGGTTTTTAAGAAACGGCGAGTTCATAACCGCCTTCGTCAAAGGGATAGGCGATGACGGCGCCCTTATTGTCGAAACCGGGGACGGCGAAACCGAGAGGCTTACTTCGGGCGAAGTCGTAATTGTCGAAAACCTTTACGGCTGAAGATTAAAAATTTATTACCCCGAGATGCTCAAGCAGGATTTTCAGCCCTATTAATATCAGCACCAAACCGCCCGCGAACTGGGCTTTCTTTTTGAATTTCGCCCCGAAGCGGTTGCCTATAAGCACGCCGCAGAAGCATATGGCGAAGGTTACAAGACCAATTATCGTTATCGAAATCCATATAGAAAGTCCGCCCAGAAAAGCGAAGGTTATGCCCACCGCCAGGGCGTCTATGCTTGTGGCGACCGCCATCAAAAGCAGTTCTTTTATGTTCAGATCGCCGCTAAGCGCCTTTTTGTCTTCGTTTTTGTCGAAGACATCGTAAATCATTTTGCCGCCGATAAGCAGAAGGAGAGCGAAGGCTATCCAATGGTCGAACTCGACGATATACCTCTCGAACTGCCTGCCCAATAACCAGCCGATATGGGGCATAAGCGCCTGGAAAAACCCGAAGGTGCCCGAAACGATAAGCGCGTGTTTGTAGTTTATCTTGCGCATGCACAGCCCGCGGCAAAGCGACACCGCGAAGGCGTCCATCGAAAGGCTGATCCCCACCAAAAAAATCTCTAAAAGGCTCAAAATCGCTCCATCAGTCCTTAATTTAAGTCCTTGTTACTTTATTCTTTGCTTGCGTGAGCCGATAATTACCGCGAGTGCGTAGAACAATATCGCCGAGCCCGCGAGAATTAATATGCTTTGCCATGCAGGCATAGTATAGTTTCCGAATGTAAAAGTAACCCCCATATACGATTTGTAGCCCTCGAGTGCCTTTGCGGGCGCGCCCGCGAAGCCTTCAGCAAGCGGCCTCTCCATTATGGCCTGCCGCATAAGCACGGCGGCGTGAGAGGGCGGGAATACTTTAATAATATATTGCACGGCCTCGGGCAGCATTCCGACGGGAAGGTATATGCCCGTAAGGAAGCCGCACAGGGTGCCTATTATGGTACAGCCTGTCGAGAAGGCGTTGGGGCTTGCGAAGAAGGACACAAAGAAGAACATTATCGATGTGTTGGCAAGCGTCGAAAGAATTATCAGCCCCAAAACCTCGAACAGCTCGGTAACGGTAAAGAGTTTGCCGCCGTAAGCTACGATGTATATCTCGGAGAACACGAGGGTAACAAGCGTAAGAATTATACCGATTACGACGGCGGCAAGCAAATATCCGCCGAGAAGCTGATATTTTTTTACGGGCGAGGCGTAAAAATCTTTATAGATTTTGCGGTATTTGTCCTCCACCACTATGCCGAAAGCGCCCATGGTCGCCGTAAGCGAGGTCACGGCAAGCATGCCCGCGCAAATCCAGCTGTCCATTATGTAGCGGGCGTTAGGTATCTCGCTTATGTTGGACGCCCATATATCGCCCAGAAACAAAGCGTACAGGGCGAATATGATTATGACGGACAGGAAAGCGAAGAATACCGACGCTTTGTCCTTGAAAAACACCTTCATGTTGCGGGCGGTAAAGTTTATCATTCCCTTAACTCCTTTCCCGTTATGCCTATAAAGGCGTCGTCCATTGTGCCGCTTATTACCTCGAAGCCCTCGATAAGCTTTGCGCACTTTCTGACGACGGGCAGCGCGTCCATCGTCTTGTCTATCTTTATAGTTATCGCCCTGTGGCTTAAGTCGTACAATACGCTGCTTTCGTTAAGTACAGCCGTTATCTGCCCTTCGTTTGCGGCTGCGAAGTATAGCCTTAGTTTGTCGCGTGCGTACTTTTCCTTAAGCTCGGCGGGGGTGCCCTTAGCCGCGATCTTTCCGTTGTCGATTATAACAACATAGTCGGCGTCGGCTGCCTCCTCCATATAGTGGGTGGTAAGGAATACCGTCATGCCCTTTTGCTCGCGCAGCCTGCTTATCGTCTCCCACACGCTCTTGCGGGTTTGAGGGTCCAGCCCCGTGGTGGGCTCGTCCAGAAACAGTATCTCTGGGGTATTTACCAGCGCACGCGCGATATCCGCCCTCCGCCTTTGCCCGCCCGAGAGCTTGCCGTAAGGCCTTTTAAGTAAGTCCGTTATGCCCGCGGCGGAGGCGGCGTTTTTTACGGCGTCGGATAGCGCCTTGCCCTTAAGCCCGTACAGCCTGCCCCTCGTTTTGAGGTTATCCTCGACGGTAAGCAGCTTGTCCAGCACGCCGTCCTGAAATACCGTGCCTATGGTAGACCTTATTCTCTCGTCCTCTTTGCCCAGGGCAAATCCGTTTACAACCGCCTCGCCTCTGTCCGCTTTCAGGAAGGTGCAAAGGATGTCTATGGTAGTGGATTTTCCCGCTCCGTTTGGGCCCAGAAAAGCAAAAAGCGAGCCCTTTTCGACATAAAAGCTGATGTCGTCCACCGCTTTTATGTGCCCGTAGCTCTTTGAAAGGTTTTTTACCTCGATAACATTCATAATTTTCTCCGTTTCTTTGGCGAGGCCGGCTAATTCCTACTTATTTTAGCATATCGGGCGCAAAAATCAAAGGTTTTGTAATAATCGCGCCTATATGCCCCTAACATTGTCTATTGACAGTTTTTGCCACCGGGCTTTATAATCTTAGTAGCCTATTTATTTATAAGGAGCTGTTATGCCCAAAACAATTTACCTCGTGTCCAAAACCCACCTTGATTTAGGGTTCACCGACCTCGCAGAGAACATCCGCAGGCGGTACATAGACGACTTTATCCCCAAAGCGATAAGGATTGCCGAAAAGCTTAATTCGGACGGCAAAAAGAAATTCGTATGGACTACGGGCTCCTGGATTATCAAAGAGGCTTTGGAGCACGGCACGCCCGAGCAGCAGGCGGCGCTTACCGCCGCCCTCAAAAGAGGCGACATCACGGCGCACGCCCTGCCCTTTACCACGCACACCGAGCTTCTGGACGCCGATACCTTCCGCTACGGCATAAGTATTATAAAAAAACTTGATAAAATTTCGGGAAGGACAACGGTTGCCGCAAAAATGACCGATGTGCCCGGGCACACCGCCGCCATCGTGCCCTACCTTTACGAAAACGGCATACGCCTTTTGCATATAGGCGTAAACGAGGCTTCGGCCGTCCCCAAAGTGCCCGAAACCTTCCTGTGGAAATACGGCGGGGGCGAGGTTGTTGTAATTTACAGCGCCAACTACGGCGGAGGGCTTTACAAAAACGACCTTATCGAGGAAAAGCTGTACTTTGCCCACACGGGCGACAACCACGGCCCCGTGTCGGAAGAAAACGCCATAGCCAATTACGCAAGGCTCCAAAAAGACTATCCCGACCACGAAATTGTGGCATCGGGGCTTGACGCCATAGCCAACAAGCTGTGGGCGGTGAGGGACAAGCTGCCCGTTGTAACCTCCGAAATAGGGGATACCTGGATTCACGGCTCGGCATCCGACCCATACAAATACGGAGCCATGAGAGAGCTTATAGCCCTAAAGAGTAAGTGGCTGACCGACGGCACCCTCAAGCGGGGCACGCCCGAATACGACAGCCTTGCCGACAACATACTTTGCCTTGCCGAGCATACCTGCGGCAAGGATGTTAAGAGATGGCTTTCGGACTACACACATTATCTGAAAGACGACTTCGCCAAGGCTCGCGCAAAGGATATGGCGAAACTCGGCCCCACGGACATATTCAAATGCTTCCCGCACAATCTCACAACCCTTGCGCTCAGGCTGAAAGGCGAATACAACAAGGGCTCATATAGCGCGATGGAGGAAAGCTGGAAAGAGCAGAGGGCGTACATCGATATGGCTTTGGAGCAAATGGCGCCGAAGCACAAGGAGGAAGCGCAAACCAGGCTTGCGAAACTTATGCCCAAAGAGCCTCCCGCCATACAAGGCGGCGAGCTGGCTATCGGAAAAGACTACACCTTCAGAAGCTACACCATTTCGGTAAACCGCATGGGGGCTCTGTCGCTATCGTACAAAAACACGCCCATTCTGGACGCCAGGAAGGGCGACCGCCCCGCCGTCGATTATGTTTCGTACGGCAAGAAGGATATCGATTTCTTCAAAGAAAACTATATGAGAAACCTCGACAGAAACGGCTTCTGGGCAATCCCCGACTTCCTCTACCCCGGCATAGAGAGGGTGGACGGCAGGTATCCTACGGGCAGGTTCCCCTATCAGCTTGCCGCTTCGGGAATACAAAAAGACGAAGAAAAGCTAACTATAAGCCTTTGTTTGGAATCCCATAAGGAGGTTTACAAGCAGCTGGGCGCGCCCCGCAAGATATACATAACCTACGAGGTAACCGAAAAGAAGGTAAAGATTTATCTTGCCTTTTTCGGCAAGGATGCCAATCGATTGCCCGAAGCGTTGTTTATGCGCCTCTACCCCGCGATAGAGGGCAACACCCTTAAGTATATCAAGGTGGGCAACCCCGTTAACCCCTTTGATGTGGTGGAGAGGGGCAACCGCAACATCTCGGCTGTCGAGAGCGTAAGGTATATGACCAAAGCGGGCGAGGTAAAGATAAGAAACCGGCACGCACCCCTTGTTTCGCTGGGAGCGGGCAAGATTTACGAGTTTGACAACAAGTACGCGGGTGCAAAGGGCGGAGGGATTTCCTTTATCCTGCACGACAACATCTGGAAAACCAACTTCCCGCTGTGGTACGAAGGCAACGGATATTACGAAACCGAGATATCTGTCCTGTAATAAGACAGCAGCATATACAAAAAGCGCCTGAAAAGGCGCTCTTTTTCTTTTGCCAGAACAGCTTCAGCTTACAGCCTTGCCCTGGGCGAGGGCTTGGAAATCTGGCTTAAGGCATAGCCCGCCTCGTCGTCGAACCACTCGTCCGCGGCAAAGTCGCCTATAGCGCACACCCCTATCAAGTTACGGTCGTCGTCTATTACGCACACGCAGCGTATCTTGTTCTTTGCCATAACCGCGGCGGCATCGTCTACGCTGGCGTCCTTGCCTATCGTCACGACATCGCTTGTCATTACATCCCTTACGGGGGCGCTTTCGCTCTTTTTCTCTGCATAGCCTCTTATCGCCAAATCGCGGTCGGTGACTATGCCCGCCAGGCGCTTGCCGTTAAGGATGGGCACAAAGCCTATGTTGTGCTGCTTCATGAGCTGCGCCACATCGTACAGGCTGCTTTCGGGATACGCGACTATTACATCGTTGGTCATTATCTTTGTAACTTTCATAAAAAACCTCTCCTGCTACTTTTTAGCTTTAGCAAACAGCCAAAAATATGCAAAAGAGGTGAATTAATTATATTAATCTCTGTTGGACGGGCGGGAGAAGCGCTCTTCCTCGCTGAAAATGCAACCGCAATATTTTTGCATATACATTCCGCGGGAACGGGCGGCGTTCTGCCCATCGCGGAAGTAAGGGCGGAAATCCCTGTACAAAAACTGAATGCCGTATTTTTCGGCCTTTTGTTCGCCTATCTCGCGGATAAGGTCGTGCTTTTGGTACGGGCTTATAAGCAAAGTTGTGCTGAAGGCGTCAAAGCCGTTAAGCTTTGCTTCCCGCGCCGCAGCGTCTAAACGGAGGTTGTAGCAGTATTCGCAGCGGGAAGAACTGAAGGAATTCCCCAGCCCGTTTAAAAACGACCGAAGCCCGTACTCACCCGAGTAGATGAGGTTTAGCTTTTCTTCGTTGCAGAATTTAAGAAGGGAGTCGCGGCGGCTTATATACTCGGTGTAGGGGTGAATATTTGGGTTAAGCCAGAGAATAGAAGGCTCTATGCCCTCTGCGCGGAGGGTTTCGACACATTTAATAGCGCAAGGGGCGCAACACGAATGAAGCAATACGCGCATAGAAACCTCCTCAGTTTATTATAACATTTTTTGTAAACATTTTTATTAATTTTTTTATAAATTTAAGGGGGCTTTTTCAAGCCCCCTTGCTTTAATGTTTGGTTAACGCCTCTTTGATTATCTTAAGCCCCGCGTCCATCTGCCCGTAGGTGATGATTACCGGGGGAGCGAAGCGGATGGTGCGCTCGTGGGTTTCTTTAGCGAGGACGCCGCCCTTTATGAGCTTGTAGACATAAGGCGCGGCGGATACCGAGAACTCGACGCCGATAAGGAGCCCTTTGCCGCGGATGTCTATTATTTCGGGGTTTTCTATTTCCTTAAGTTTGGAGATAAAGTAAGCGCCCTTCTCTTCCGCCATCTTGGCGTAATTGTCGCGCACAAGTATTTCCATGGCCTTGAGGCCGATTGCCGCCGCCAAGGGGTTGCCGCCGAAGGTCGAGCCGTGCGAGCCGGGGGTAAATACATCCATAATATCGGCGTTCGCTGCAACGGCGGATACGGGCATTATGCCACCGCCCAGAGCCTTGCCCAGGACATAAATGTCGGGCTCGACATCCTCGTGCATGCAGGCAAACAGCTTGCCCGTGCGGGCAAATCCGGTCTGGACTTCGTCGGCAATAAGAAGAATGCCGTGCTTTGTGCAGATTTCGCGCGCCTTTTTGAGGTAGCCCGCGGGTGGTACGATTATGCCCGCTTCGCCCTGTATGGGCTCTACAAGAAACGCCACCGTGTTGGGGGTGATGGCTTCTTCCAAAGCTTCGGCGTTGCCGTATTCTATAACCTTAAACCCGGGGGTGTAGGGGCCGTAGCCGATGCGGGCGTTTTCGTCGGTGCTCATCGAGATGATGGTTACAGTCCTTCCGTGGAAGTTGTTGCGGCAAACGATTATCTCCTGCTTGCCGTTTTCGATACCCTTTACCATATGCCCCCAGCGCCTTGCCGTCTTTATTGCGGTTTCGACCGCCTCGGCGCCCGAGTTCATGGGAAGAACCTTGTCCTTGCCCGTGAGCTTGGCAAGCGCTTCGCAGAAGTCGCCGAGTATGGCGTTATGGAATGCCCTCGAGGTGAGGGTAAGCGTTTCGATCTGGGCCTTTGCCGTAGCCACAAGTTCGGGATGGCAATGCCCGAAGTTTAAGGCCGAATATGCGCTTAGCATATCGAAATATTCCCTGCCTTCGGGATCGTAGGCAATCGCGCCTTCGCCCTTAACTATTACCACTTCTTTGGGTTGATAGTTGTTTGTGCCGTATTTTTGTGTTTTTGCTATGATTTCTTTTGACGATAGCATGATAAAAAGCCCTTCTTTTCGATAATATTGATTATTATATCATAACAGAACAAAAAATGGCAAACCTAATACGAACAAACAGCCTTTTTCTTTACAGTGTTTCAAACTCAATCAAGGCGTCATACTAACTAAAAATGAAAGGGAAGAAATTGAAATACGCAGTTATCGTTCTCGTTATATGCGCCCTGCTGCTATATATCCCCGTAGGGATGCTGGCTTCGAAGGGGCTGCAAACAGAGAAAATCGATATCGGAAGCGGGAGCGCAAAAAGCATAAGGGTTGCGCAAGTGAGCGATTTGCAGTATCCCAAAAACGGGGTACCCCTCTACGAAATTATAAACAGCATAAGGGAAGCAAAGCCCGATTTAATCTTTCTTACGGGTGATATCGTCGATTCGGCGGCCGCCGCCGGGGATTTGGACACATTGGAGCCCTTTATCGCAGAACTCAGCGGGATATGCCCTGCTTACGCCGTGACGGGAAACCACGAGCTGGACTACAAAGGCTTAAGAAAATTCAAAGCCCTGCTGAAAGAAAACAATATAGCCCTGCTGGAAAACGAAGTGGTACAAACCGAGGTTAAGGGCGTAAAGATTGCCGTAGCGGGAGTGGAGGATAATAATATTTACGCATGCGCAGATATGCATATAAGCGATATAACACCCGATACCCCTATTCTTTTGCTTGCACACCGCAACAGCGACTGGGATAAGCATCTGGAGGCGGCAGGCGGCAACAAGCCGTATGTAACATTTTCGGGGCACGGGCACGGCGGTCAGATAAGGGTTTTCGGCAAGGGGCTGCTTTCCCGCGGGGGCGGGCTGTTCCCAAAATACACAAGCGGGCTGTACAAAAAGGGTTCTTCGTATCTTGTGGTGTCCAGAGGGCTGGGAGAAAGTGACTTCCCTATTCGAGCGTATAACAAGTACCATTTGCCCATAGTGGATATTTATTTCTGACAACAAAAAAGAGCCTTTTGGGCTCTTTATTTTGCGGTATTGAGTATCCGAATAACAATTATAATACCTTCGCGAGGAAGTCCTTAAGCCTTTGGTTTCTGGGATTGGCGAAGAACTCTTTGGGGGTGTTTTCCTCGAGGATTTTGCCTTCGTCCATAAAGAGGATTCGGGTGCCTACCTCGCGGGCAAAGCCCATTTCGTGGGTGACTATTACCATAGTCATGCCCTCGGCGGCAAGCTCCTTTATAACATCCAGAACTTCGCCTACCATTTCGGGGTCGAGCGCCGAAGTGGGTTCGTCGAACAGCATTACCTTTGGGTTCATGGCAAGCGCCCTTACAATGGCGATACGCTGCTTCTGCCCGCCCGAAAGGGTGGAAGGATATGCGTTTGCTTTATCCTGAAGGCCTATTCTCTTGAGAAGCCTGTCGGCGTTGGCGTTTGCGTCGGCTTTAATCTTGGCCGCGCTTGTCGTAACCGCGGGGACTTCCTTAAGCTCCTTTTTGAAGAGCTTGGCGAAGAAGTTGTAGCAAAGCGCTTTTGATCTGGCGAACTGCTGCTTGCGCAGGTTCTTTATGCCTATCTTGACGGGAGCGAGGGTTATGTTCTTTTTTACCGTAAGGTTGTTGAAAAGATTGAAGTGCTGGAACACCATACCCATCTGCTGGCGGTGGGCGTTTATGTCCGTATGCTTTGTGTTAAGGACATCGCCCTGGAAAACCACTTTGCCCGAGGTGGGGGTTTCCATAAGGTTGAGGCAGCGAAGGAAGGTGCTCTTGCCCGAGCCCGAAGGCCCTACTATAACAACCTTCTCGCCCTCGTGAATGGTGGCGTTGATATTGTCGAGGACGGTATTTGCGCCGAACTTCTTTGTAAGGTTAATTGTTTCTATCACTTTTGCGCATCCTCCTCTCTAATAATTTGACCAAACTCGAGAACAGCAACACTATCACCAGGTAGCACAGCGCCAGAACAAGATACGGCACGATGTATTCGTAGTTGCTGGAGGCAATGGTCTGGAAGGCTCTCGTGAGATCGACAACGGCTATAAAGCTTACAACCGAGGTTTCTTTTATGAGGGCGATAAACTCGTTGCCTATGGTGGGCAGAATGTTCTTTATCGCCTGAGGCAGTACGACTTCCCACATGCTGCGTGCGTAGCTTAGCCCCAGCGACCTTGCCGCCTCAAGCTGCCCTCTGTCTACCGCCATAATACCGCTTCGCATTATTTCGGAAACATAAGCGCCGCTATTGAGGCCGAACGCGACTATCGCTACAATCAGCTTGTCCACCCGAACGCCGATGCTGGGGAACAAGACATAGTAGATCACCAAAAGTTGAACGACTATGGGGGTGCCACGGAACAACCCCACATAGCCGTTGCAAACCTTTTCCATAATCTTCAGAAATATGTTGTGCTCTTTGGGGACTACTTTCACGATAGCAATTAAGGTACCGATAACGATACCTATTGCCAAGCCGAGTACGGCTATAATCATCGTGTTTTTTAGCCCCGTCAGGACATCCTTATAACCACTCTGGGTTATGAAGGACCTGTAAAAAATCTGCCAGGCTGTCATTAATACTCCTACTTGTTATAAGATTTAACCAAGAATTTAGCGGGCATTTCGTCTATTACCACGAAGTCGATATTGCCGTTGAGCATATCCTGCACCGCCATGGCGCCGTTGCTGTAACCTACCGCGGTAAGGTTCGGGAAGCCGTCGAAGCCCCAATCCTCGTCGCCGGTTATATAAAGCTGGCCGGTGGTGTCGTTCTGATAGCCTACCTTCTTGCCGGTGAGGGACTTCATAACAGCCTCTACCTCGGCGGCGGTTGTGCACTCGTTGAAGGTGGTATCGCCGGCTTTGGTGATAATCATCTGGGAGGCCATGAAGTAGGAAGCCGAGAAGTTGACCGATTGCTTCCTTTCGTCGGTGACGGTGAGGCCTGCCATGCCGACATCACAGATACCGGCGTTTACAGAGTTGATGACTGCACCGAATTCCATGTCGTCTATTACAAGCTCTTTACCGAGTTCGTCGGCGATTATCTTGGCTATTTCCATGTCGATGCCCGCGAACTTGTTGCCGATTTTGAACTCGAAGGGCGGGAACTCGGCGTTGGTGGCGACGATAAGCTGGTTTTTGCTGGCGTCGGGAGTGGCGGAAACAATGCCCTCAACCGCGTTGGGGTCGCCGGCGAAGTATTTTTCCATTATGGCATCCATAGTGCCGTCACTCATTATTCTGTCCAAAATCGCGTTGATTTGCGCCAGAAGCTCGCTGTCGGCTTTATTTACCGCAAAAGCGTAATCTTCTTCGGTAAGCTTGATGTCGATAACCTTTACTGATTCCTTATCGTTGCAGGCAGCCAAAGCCACAAAGCCCACGGCAAGGATTGCGATTACGAGCATTATGCTTATTATCTTTTTCATATCCTTTCTCTCCTTGATTGTTGATTGCAAACATATTATAATCAATGTTAATGAATAATGCAAGCGTTTTATGCAAGATTTTTGTATTTTTTTTGATTTTATACATCTATTCATTGCAAATACGATGAATTATTCATTTTTGGACTTACCGTATGTGCGGTTTTTCCTTTAATTTTAATATAAATACAGGCATTTTTATCCACTTCAAAGATATTGCCCTCTCATATTCGTGTATGTTATAATCTAGCTATGAAAAACCTGCGTGCTATAGCCGTAAAAAGCCTTCTGCTTTTTATAATGTTCGCTGCGGTTATTTCAGTCGTTGCTTGCTCAGGGGAGGGGAGCATTAAAGGCATAGCGCTGGACAAGCCTCAGTATGTCCTTTTTCTGGACAGCGAAAAGACCGCTGTACCGGTTGTTTCCACCGACAGAAAGCACAGAAATTATGTGCTGCAAAGTTCCAACCCCACAATCTTCAGTGTGGGCGAGGGCGGCAGCATAACCGGGCTTAAAGAAGGCATCGCCAAGCTTTACGCGATTTCGGGCGACAAAAAGGCCGAAGCCGATGTTTTGGTATTTGCGTCTAAATCCTCCGATATAATACCCCCCGAATACGACGGCAGGCTTCTGGTCGTGTTCGTAACCGAGTACAGCGCCGTGCCCTCGCAAAGGGTGCTGCCCGGCGAACTCGCAGAAGACCCGGGCACCCCGCCCAATGTTCCCGACCAGGTTGTAGAGGGATGGTATCTCGATAAAGACCTTACGCAAAGATTCGATTTTTCGACGCCCGTAACATCAAACCTCACCCTTTACGCAAAATGGACGGCTGGCGACGCCCCCACCTTTACTTTTAAGACAGTCTCCAGCAATGTTTACGGCATAGATAAACTAAAATATCCCAATGTGGCGTTCAAGACGCTTCAGCTGCCTTCCGAAACATCCGAAGGCAAGCCCGTTACGGTTATATACAGCAAGGCCTTCCAGGACTATACCGCGGTCGAAACAGTTATAATCCCCAAAGGCATTACCAAAATAATGGATTACGCCTTCGCGGGCTGTACCAACCTCAAAACGGTTATTTTTGAGGACGGAAGCGCCCTTACGGAGATTATGAAGGAGGCTTTCTGGAAATGCGCTTCGCTTGAAAACATCGTTTTGCCATCGGGGGTTACAAAGCTGGGCGAAGGCGCCTTTAACGAGTGCTCGTCGCTTGCCTCAATAAACCTTCCTTCGGGTATAACCGAGCTTCCCAAACAGGTTTTTGCCAAAACCAAACTTGCTTCCATAGACCTCGCGAATATAACGACACTTAGATTCAGGGCGTTCTGGGATGCCAGGCAACTTGCAGAAATCAAGAACCCCGTAAAACTTACAGCTGTCGAAGAACAGGTTTTTGCCGGCACAAGATGGCTTACCGATGCTTACGCCCCGGACGGCGCCGCATACCTGGGCACCGTGCTTATACATTGCAACAAAACCGCCTTTAACGAGATAGTCGTGCGCAGGGGCACGACATTAATAGCAGAATCCGCCCTTAGCCACCTCGACAATTTCATAATAAACCTTACCGAAATCACCGACGAGGCTTCGATACCCGCAAGGTACAGCGGCGCTACCAACATAATCGAGAACAACTCAAGCGAAGTCCACAAGAACAAGGTAAATATAATCGTGCCCAAAGAACTGGTTTCCGCCTACAAAAACCATAAAGACTGGAAGGTATGCAACAATCAGATATATTACAAAACCTCGGTCACGGTTGGCGGCGACACGGTAGAGTTTCTGGTAAGGGCTCTGGGCGACAAAACCTGTGTAGTTATTTATAAATACACGGGGTTCGGCGCCGAATTGAATATAGCCGAAATGATGAAATCTTCGCAGGATATCGGTGAGCTCGCGTATCTCGAAAACATCCGGGCAAAAACCTTCACATCTAGCGGCGGCAACGCAAACGCTGTCAATCTGAAGAAGGTAATACTCCCGCTCAGGACGGCTTACATAGAAAGCTCGGCCTTCGATGTGGCTTTGGAAGCCGTTTATTTCGCGGGTTATTCGGATTCCGCCGACGGGTTGAATACCATAAGGCTGCAAACCAGCAGCGCCTTCCGTTCGGGCACCAAAATCTATCTGCCCAAGAATGACAAGTATTACGATTATAAGAGCGCGAAGGGCGCCTACCCCTCTATCTGGAGCAACCTCGAAAG
>DGDU01000041.1 GCA_002385605.1 Christensenella sp. UBA3944 | reverse complement strand
GTTTTCGCCTACGGGGCTCTCACCCTCTGCGGCCGGCCTTCCCATGCCGTTCGACTAACCTATTGAAGCGTTGTGCGGGTCCAAACCCCAGGAAACCGAAGTCCCCTGGTTTGGCCTCTTCCGCGTTCGCTCGCCACTACTAGCGGAATCTCGGTTGATTTCTTTTCCTCGCCCTACTTAGATGTTTCAGTTCAGGCGGTTCCCCGCGTACGCCTATTTTATTCAGCGCACGCTGACAGAGTATGGCTCTGCCGGGTTTCCCCATTCGGAAATCCACGGATCAACGCGTATGTGCCGCTCCCCGTGGCTTATCGCAGCTTGTCACGTCCTTCATCGGCTCCTGATGCCAAGGCATTCCCCTTGCGCTCTTTCTAGCTTGACCTGTCGGTCCTCTCCGAGAATTATGCAGGCATTACAGTCGAAATTGTTACCCTTCAAAAAGTCCACAATTTCCCACGCTACGCTTCCGCGCAGCGCTTCTGTTGCCTTGCTGTTGTCACATTTCAATCACTGTTCAGTTTTCAAGGTGCATAAGTCTGGCTTGAGGCCAGATAACAATACTCACTGAATGAGTATTCTTATCCATCTTCAAGCGCTTTATTAAAGTGGGCCCAAGTGGACTCGAACCACCGACCTTACGATTATCAGTCGTACGCTCTAACCAGCTGAGCTATGGGCCCATACAGGCTGCAGCTACATCCATGCATCGAGCTTTCGCTCACTCGGCACACAAAAAAACTGGTGGAGATAAGCGGGTTCGAACCGCTGACCCCCTGCTTGCAAAGCAGATGCTCTACCAGCTGAGCTATACCCCCAAGCCGCGGCGGCTATCGATTTCGATAGCTTGATTATGATAACATTACGCCGATATATTGTCAATTGTTTAACACATCTTTTTTGACAATTTTACAGTGGCAAAAGCCCCCAAATCCCCTTCCGCCCAAAATGGGGATATTTATAAGGTAAAATTATTATATATATTATTCCTCAATAATATCAAGGACTTTGTACAAGGCGCAAAAAGAATATATAAAATCAGAATTCTATCCTGTCTATCGTGTTGCCGTCCAGGTTTTTAAGCATGACTGCCTGGCCGTCTATCAGGATATATCCTTTTTGCGTGCCGTTTTTGGGAAGGGACACCGAGCCGGGGTTGCCGATAATCTTGCCGTCACCCCTTTTTTCAAGAAATCCCGTATGAATATGCCCGAACAAAAATACATCTCCGCTGTCTTTGGGCAGGCTGGTGTTGTCGTAGAGATGCCCGTGGGTTACGGTAAGGATCCTTCCTCCCCCTATTTCAATATTTGCGTAGCCGTAGTTTAGCTTAAACTCGGACACCATCTCGTCCACCTCGCTGTCGCAGTTTCCCTTTATGGCAAAAATCTTATCCTTATAATGATTGAGAAGTGTGGCTAGCGCCATGGGGTCGTAGCCTTCCGTCAAAGGGTTGCGGGGGCCGTGATAATATAAGTCCCCCAAAAGCACCAGCTTATCTGCCTTCTCCGCCTCGAAGCGCTCCATAAGTTTTTTGCCGTTTTCAAAAGAGCCGTGCAAGTCCGACGCGACCATCACTTTCATATTCCACCTTCCACGCCCCAAGGGGCTGTTTTATATTGTTTTTATTTAATTATACCCTAAATCCGCCCCGCAAACAAGCGTAAACAGGCAGATAAAAAGGCGTGTAAATTACTTATGTTTAATCATTATTTTACTCTAGTTTAGCCGCCGGACGGGCGTTTTTGTTTGCTTTGGCGGTAGGGTTGTGTTATCGTTATAGTGTAACTAAAAGCCACTCCGTTTTTATTTTTTTGATAAGGAGCGCCCTATGGAGAAAACTGTTTTGTTGTATGAAGGCAAGGCAAAAAAGGTTTACGCCTGCACCGATCCCGATATCGTAATGGTTGAATACAAAGACGACGCCACGGCTTTCAACGGCCTCAAAAAAGGCACGATAGTGGGCAAGGGCGTTATAAACAACCGCTGCTCCAATATGCTCTTTAAGCTTCTCGAGCAGCAAGGCATCCCCACCCACTATGTCGAGGAAATCTCACCCAACCAGACCTTTGTTAAAAAGGTTCAGATTGTGCCTCTCGAGGTTATCATAAGGAATGTCGCCGCCGGCAGCCTCTCCAAGCGTTTGGGCATACCCGAAGGCTCCGATCTTAAGACAACCGTCCTCGAATTCTGCTACAAAGACGACGCCCTGGGCGATCCCATGATAAACGACTACCACGCCCTCGCCATGGGGCTTGCCACCGAAGAGGAGATTGCAAAAATCAAAGAGATGGCGTTCAGAATAAACGGCATACTCAAAGAGTTCTTCCGCGGCTTAGGCATCGACCTCATAGACTTCAAACTAGAATTCGGCAGGTACAAAGGCGACATCATTCTCGCCGACGAGATTTCGCCCGACACCTGCAGGTTCTGGGACTCGGCCACCAAAGAAAAGCTGGACAAAGACCGCTTCCGCCGCGATCTGGGAGGGGTAGAGGACGCCTATCGCGAGATAATGTCCAGGCTGAGCGGCGCAAAATAAACGCTACCTGAAAAAGTGTTACGGTTACCCGCAACGCTTTTTTGTTTTTTATCAAGGCTGACCTTAAGGAGCAACGATGAAAGACTATATCATAATACCCGAAAAAGAATTCAGGGCGCACGAAGAGTGCGGCATATTCGGAATTTATTCCTCAAAACCCCAGAACCTCGCGCAGGAGATTTATTACGGGCTGTTCGCCCTCCAGCACCGCGGGCAGGAAAGCGCGGGAATAGCCGTTGCCTACGACAAGAACAAGATAGCCTATTATAAGAACATGGGCCTTGTTAACGATGTTTTCGGCACCGAGGAACTTAAGCTTCTCCCCGAAAGCCAGGTAGGCATAGGCCATGTACGCTACAGCACCACAGGCAGCAGCAATGTCGTAAACGCCCAGCCCGTTGTCTTTTACGGCAGGTACGGGCGGCTCGCGATAGCCCACAACGGCAACATCGTAAACGCCGAAACCATAAGAAACAAAATGATAAAGGCGGGGCATATATTCCAAAGCTCCATAGACACCGAGGTTATGGCGGTGCTCATAAACCACTACGCCACCGACTCCCTTATGGAAGGCATACTAAGGGCCTGCGAGGATATCCTGGGCGCATACGCCTTTGTGATAATGTCGGGCACCGCCCTTTACGCCGCCCGCGACCCGCGCGGCATGAAGCCCCTTGTAATGGGCGAAAAGGACGGCATGGTGATTTTCGCCAGCGAATCCTGCGCCTTAGACGCCGTTGACGCCAGGGTTATAAGGGACATCGAGCCCGGCGAAGTAATAAAGGTTAACCCCGATGGGACAACCGAATCGGTTTTCCTTAACGATATCAACACCAAGCACTGCATATTCGAGTATGTCTACCTCGCGAGAAGCGACTCCATTATAGACAATGTAAGCGTCTACGAGGCCCGCCACCGCTGCGGCAAGCTTCTTGCAGAGCTCCACAAGATAGACGCCGACATTGTGTCGGGCGTACCCGACTCCGCCATCGTCGCCGCCAGGGCGTACAGCGAGGCAAGCGGCATCCCCTATGTCGACGCCCTCTCCAAAAACAGGTATGTAGGCCGCTCTTTTATCCAGCCCAGCCAGGAGATGCGCGAAAGCAGCGTCAAGATAAAACTCAATGTCTTCCGCTCCAACATAAAAGGCAAACGCCTCATCCTCATAGACGACTCCATCGTTAGAGGCACCACCAGCAAGAAAATAATCAAGCTCCTCCGCCAGAACGGCGCCAGGGAAGTCCATATGCTGGTCGCCTCGCCCATAATAAAGTTCCCCTGCTTCTTCGGCGTCGATATGCAAACCAAAGAGCAGCTAATCGGCGGCTTCCAGGACGAAAACGCCATCTGCGCCGAGATAGGCGCCGACAGCCTCCACTACATTCCCTTAGAGCTTCTCAAGAGCGCCTGCAATTGCACGAACGACAACTACTGCGTGGCCTGCTTCGACGGCAATTACCCCTACGACATGGACGACATCCACTGCGGTAACCACATCTTAGAATGTTAAACAAAAATTAAGGACAAAAAGGGCCGGAAACAGCCCTTTATTATTTTTACGGAGCCGCTTTTGTCCCGCGGCTTTTTTATGTACTTTTACAAAGTCTTTCGATTTTCACATAAAATTCACACAAATTTAACCCCGGCCTATTGACAAACCCCTCATACGGGAATATAATGTAATTAGCAATCGTATATAAGGACTGCTAGCAATTAAAAATAATGTTTGCAAGCAATAAGCAAAAGGAGGTGACAACAATGCTTACTAACTGGCCAATGCTAAGAGACCGCGAATGGCGCGATTGGCGCGACTGGTTTGACGGCTTCGACAGGTTCTTCAGAGGCTGGTTCGACGACGATATGCTTATGAGAGCCGATATGCAAGAAAAAGACGACAAGTATGTATTGGATATCGACCTACCCGGATTCGAGAAAGAAAACATCTCGATAACGCTTAATGACGGCTATCTCGTAGTATTCGCTAAGATGGACCAGGCTGACGAAGAAAACAAGAAGGGCCGCTACATCCGCAGAGAGAGGCGCTACGGCGAATACACCAGAAGCTTCTATGTGGGCGACATCGAAGAAGGCGACATCAAGGCTAGCTTTAAAAACGGTGTCCTCCGGGTAACCTTCCCGAAAGAGGGAATCAGGAAGCTTCAATCGGGCAAATCCATCAAAATAGATTAATACCCCTTAATAACAGTCTTTCTTCCTCCTAAAACGCGAAAGGGTGTCCTAACGGACGCCCTTTCGCGTTGTTTTATCTATATCATTCTTCCCCTATCAATGGAACACTATCGTTATGGCAAACAGGCATTGCGCGATATAGTATGTCGAAAGCACAATAAATATAAGCGGTGCCTTGTTTTTGAAGTTTCCGAACTCCCTTACCGAAAGCGTGAGGTCGGATACCGCGAAAAGTATCGCCGCCGTAAGGGAAAGCGCGCCCACAGTTGTGCCGGGGTAGTTGGCATAGATATTTACCGCCGCCATCACCATAACACCTATCACGGCGCCGTATATCAACAGGGCGATATTAAGCTTTCTGGCGTTTAAAACCTTAAAAAGCATCAACAAACCGGGGGCCACTATACCCGCGAGCATGACGGGCAGGATATATAATTTGAACTTTACGACCGAAAGGAAAATCGTCGCAAACGCTATATGCCCCACCATAAAGCAAAAAAACCCGATGGCGTTAAAAAACATCACTTTGTTATCCGCCGCCAGCCCCTTCATGCAAAGGAAGATATCCCCGAGAAGCCCGAGCACCAGCGCAGCCATTACGAAAATGCCGTACGCCGAAAAAGAGCCCTTAATATACAGGGCGGCGAACCCTACCGCGCAAAACAGGAGAGAGGCAATAAGTTTGCAGACAAGGCGTTTAGAGGCATCCTCTTTGACATGAAAAAAGCCGCTTGCTAAAGCTGTCATGACACTCAATCCGCCGGCGATATACAAAAAAAGCATGGCAACTCCTTGGTATATAGTATTCGTCTATTTGTCTATGTATAGCTCTATTATCTTGTTTATGGCGGTATCGCTAAGGATATGCTCTATTTTGTAAGCGTTGGCCTCGGCGTCGGCGCGGGTGAGGCCAATCTCCTTTACGAAAAAGTCGCTTATTATCTTATGCACCTTAAGTATCTGCTCGGCCTTGCAGCTTCCTTTGCTTGTGAGAACTATTTTGCCGTAAGGCTTTTGCTCGATATAGCCGCAAAGTTTAAGCGTCTTGAGCGCGCGGAAAACATCGGGGCGGCTGACTCCCAGAGCGCGGCTGACATCCACTGATTTAACCGCCTGCCCATTGCTGCCCAGGCTGTATATAGTCTGGAGATATCTTTCCAATGTCTCTTTCACGGTTTCCCTCTTAAACTTTATTAAATATAATTTACCACAGGAGGCGCCCTTTTGGCAACAAGTTTTAGATTTAAGAGCCGAAGAGCGGCCTTCTTGCCCAAAAACGGCGCCAAGTTTACTGTGTAAACGATGTGTTTTTCTATTGTGCCTTGAAAAGGAATTTCCGTGCGCTCTTGTTTGTAAGAAGCAGGCTGCCCGCCGCCACGCAGATGGCACACTCTACCCATACGAAAGAATTATACCCAAGCGAATAAATCCAGACATTCTCACTGCCCGCGTATTCGGCGAAGAACACTACGCCCGAAAGCACATGGCAGGCATATCTAAGAAGGCAGACAACTATTATGCCCACGGGGAAGCCTATGGGGTAGCCGTTAAAGTTGTCATAAAGCGATTTCTTAAGCTTTGTCTCGTTTCCGGGGTCTTTGAGATTAAGCTCGGGTATATATCTCGAAAGCCCGACAAGCCCCAGCACCATAAACGCTAAGGGATAATCCAGGATATACTGCAAGGGATGCACAAAGAACAAATCCTGTATCGACTGAAGCCCTGCGTACGCCAACCCCAGCAGAATGCCCTTTTTCGTCCCGAAAATATAGGCAAACATCATTACGGGCAGCATCGCCGCGGGGGTGACGCTTCCGCCCTGCGGCATTCTGAAAAGCCTTATGTAGCTTAGCCCCAGCGACAAAGCAAGGCAGATGGCGCCGTACGCGATCGAGCGCGCCGAAAAGCGCTTTTTGTCAATGCAAGCGACTACAAACAGGGCAAAAGCCGCGACGATAGTCACTATCGAGATGATAAGGTTTGTGGTTTCCGACATAAAAATCCTCCTTTAGGGCAAAAAAATGGCGCCCCTCGGAGTGCGCGCAAAACAGCTATTATGTCCATTCCCGACGCAAGCATTACCTTGATCCGGTTTGACGGGTATAATCTCAGCCTTTTTGGGCACCCCAGATAGTATTTAGATTAATTTTATTTTACACCTTCTCCTTCCGGATGTCAACCTTTTAACAATAACAGCGGCATATTCAAATACTTTTATATTTTCTCATAATCTGACAAATTAACAAAGAGGTTTGGAAGGCAACCGAACCCGTAACAATTTTTCAGGCGAGGGTATTTGGCAAGAAATCTTGCCTCGGGTGGAAGCCCGCCCTGGCGATATCGGAGGTAGGCGTTTTGGTTTACGCGGCGGTTCGGTTTTCCCCATCGTGAGGCTTGCCCGCAAGAAGCCTATGGAAATCATAAGGAACTAAAGCTTTTTATTGTTATTTTTTATACTATTGATAATTGGCTTATTTATGTTATAATTATAAGGCACACCGTCTTTTTGTCGTGGAGTACAAAATGGCAAAGTATTACAACGAATACCAACCACTAAGCCCCAAGAAGGGATACATAACGATTCTTACCGTCATACTGATAATCGTTCTTGCCGCGACGGCTTGTACCGTCGCCTTCGTTATTGTGCCCGCAATCCGGGAGGCAGCCCAGAACAGGACGGGCGCCCCAAGCAACAGCGACGGCTCTAACGAACAGCCCCTTCCCGAGGCACGCAAACTTGCCGCGCCCGAAAATATCAAGCTGGACGAAACGCAGACGGTGCTTTCGTGGTACTGCTCCGACTATCTTAACTGCAGGGCATACCTCATCAAGATAAACGACACCGAAGTCAAGGTAAACTCTAACCCCGCCACCGTAAACCTACAGGAAGGGGTTCAGTCTGTCATTCAGGTTAAGGCGGTTGGCGACAACAAATACTTTACCGATTCGGACTGGAGCGCCCCCATCGTCGTCTACAAACTGGAAGCCGAGCAAATCGCCTATAACCTTGTGATTTCATCGATGAAATCGATACTCGAAAACGAAGTCCAGGTTCTTGTTTCGGGCGTCAACCAACCTATAACGGTATTGGACATCTACACCATAGATTGCGGCAATTCGACGGCAACCGTGTGGTACACCTACCGCCTGCGCAGCTCGTCGGGCACCTCTCCCCACGGCCTTGCCGTATCGACGGTATCAATGAATAAGGTATCCTCCCTTATCGAGTACAAGTCCAAGCTTACAATAATAAGGCAAACCATCGAAAACAACAACATCACCACCGAAAACCTCACCTATGCCTTCACCGACAACACGGTAGGCTTCCTCGCGAGGGAAGACCTCACTGGCAGGCTTCTGGAGTACAAGCAACTGTCTACGCTCACCCCCGTTTGCTCGCAAATCTCCTTCGATAGCCTCTCGGGCGGCAAAGCAAGGCTGACGCTAAGGGGCATAGTCCGCCGCGAAAAGCAGGGTAAGGTTTACTTCTACACCTACAAATACACCGCCAGCTGCGACGAAATCGCGAGCTACACCCCGCAAAACTATATAGACCTGCTGTCTGACGCGCAGGCTAGCTTTACCTTTATTGACAACGGCTCGGCGGAAATAACCGGGCTTGGCAAAGAAATGCTTTTAAGGTTCGGAGGTTAATTATAATGGAAGCGATCACCGCAATCTACACAAGGCAATCCACCAAAGATTTTATAGAAGGTAAGCAAATAAGCAGCGAGGATCTCTCTACAATCCTTAAATGCGGAATGACCGCCCCCGTCGGCATGCGCCGCTACGACACACTTCACCTCACCGTTGTCCAAAGCAAGGAGCTTCTGGACGAAATTATGGACATCTCCGATATGCGCACGGCCGAAAGGCCCCACGCACCTCTTTACAAGGCGCCCACCATCATTTTGGTAAGCTCCAGATTCGAGCGTGAAGACCATATCGAGTACGCCAATGTAGCCTGCGTCATAGAAAATATGACAATCGCCGCCACGGCTTTGGGCCTCGGAAGCGTATACCTCTGGAGCGTAATCCGTGTTCTCAAAAACAATCCCGGGCTTCTCCAAAAGTTCAACCTTCCCGAGGGCTTTGTGCCCGTATCCGTGCTTGCCCTGGGCTACCCCGCCACGCCCTTCACGCCCAAAGACGGCCCGCGTCACGAGATAGAGGTAAATTATATTAAATAGGTAATATTCTTTATAAATAAAAAAGGGTTCTCGTTACGAGAGCCCTTTTGTTTTTGTAATTAAAGCGGTATTTTATTTCGCGCTTGCTTTCGCTTTCTTCCTGCCCAGGAACCAAAGCACAACCATTGTTACGAAGAAGGCTATCCACAGGAAGAACATTATCCATTTTATCCAGCCGAAAGCGTTTGCGGCCTGTACAAGGGCGTCATTTCTTGCGGGATATTTTAAGAAAGCGGCGTCCAGCAAAATGTTCTCAAGAAGGTCGGCAAACACAACGGGCATGGGGGCGATAACGGCGTAAAGCTGATACTTTTCCTTAAGGAAGGGCAACGCAACAACGGTCATAAGGATAAAGTAGCTCATTATAAACACATAGTCTATAAGGTGGATTATAAGGTGCTGCCTTATTCCGGCGTCGCCCATAAAGAACATTATCGAGTATGCTTGGTCCGCCGTAAAGCCGAACATGGTGTCGAACATACCTCTGTTGCCGTTCAACTTGTTCAGCTTTCCGACTCCTACCTCGGTGTTCATAAGAACTAAGGCCGTTATCATCACGGCTGCGACAAGGCAAATCAGCCCTATTTTTAACGGTTTTTTCATTTGGGGGATCCTCTCTCTGCGTTTTCTGGTAAAAGTTTAGCACACTATACCCATTATTTCAAGGACCAATTTTCGATTTTTGGGGCAGGAGAGGGGTTTTGGGCGTCATTCTTTGTCGTTTTTTTCTTTATTTTGGGCGTTTTGCGAGGGGCAGCCTTCTTCTTTATGCGCGCAGCGGCTGCACTCCGGGCAGCCCGGGCAGCCTACGCAGCCCCCCTTTTTGCGCCTTTTGACAAGGAAGAATACAACGCCGCCGCAAATTACGGCAAGTATTACAATTAAGATTATATCCTGAGGTTTCATATTCCCTCCCTAAAGCGTAACCAGAAGGCCGAAGGTGTAAATCACCAACGCAACTATATAAGCGATAAAGGTCTGAAGCGCCATCGCGAGCACGGCGTACCCCGTCGATTTTACCTCTTTTCTTAAGGTAGCGAAGGCCGCGAGGCAGGGCATATACAGGCTTACAAAGATAAGGAATGAGAGCGCCTGCAAGGGGCTCATCAGCCCGCCCAAAGCGGCGGGAAGCTCGGCCTGCGTGACATTAAACAGTATGGCAAGGGTGCTCACAACAGCCTCTTTCGCCGAAAGCCCGGCTATAAGCGATGTCGTAAGCCTCCAGTCACCAAACCCCAATGGGGCGAAAATGGGCGAAATCCACTTGGAAATCATAGCAAGGATGCTGTCGCCCGTATCCTCGACCATCGAGAAGGTAAAACTCACATTGGTAAGGAACCACACCGCTACCGAGGCGATCAGGATTACGGTAAAGGCCTTTACTATAAAGCCCTTCGCCTTGTCCCACATGTACATTATAACGGTCTTGCCCGAGGGCAGCCTGTAAGGCGGAAGCTCCATTACGAAGGGGGCGGAACTTCCCTTAAACTTTGTCTTTTGCAGTATCAGCGCGTAAAGTATTCCCACAACTATGCCCAGCACATACATAAACAGCATGACAAGCGCCTGATATTTCTGGAAAAAAGTCATTGTTATGATGGCGTACACGGGAACTTTTGCGTTGCAGGACATAAAGGGCACCATAAGAAGGGTAAGCTTTCTGTCGCGCTCGGAAGAAATAGTCCTCGTCGACATATAGGCGGGCACCGAGCAGCCGAAGCCTATAAGCATAGGCACAATGGAGCGCCCCGAAAGCCCTATCTTTCTAAGGAGCTTATCCATAATAAAGGCAACCCTCGCCATGTAGCCCGTATCCTCGACTATCGAAAGCAGCAGGAACAGCACTATAATAGTGGGCAAGAAGGACAACACGCTGCTTATACCCGCGAAAATTCCGTCGACGACAAGCCCTACAAGCCAATCGCTCACCTGCAGGCTTACAAGCAGGCTCTTAAGCCCCTCGCCCGCCATATCCATAAGGATGGACATCCCGTCGGTCGCGTATTTTCCCACAATCCCGAAGGTGATATAAAAGATAAGCCCCATAATCCCAATAAATATAGGCAACGCGAACACCTTGTGGGTAAGGATTTTATCTATTTTATCCGTCCTTCTCTGGCTCTTGTTGTCGCCGTATTTCTTTATGACATCGGCGCAGATAACCTCTATGTTGCCGTAGCGCATATCGACTACCGCCGACTCCCTGTCGGTGCTCAAAGCCTTCTCGAGATCCTCGACAAAGTGATTAATGATTTCCACCTGGTTTGGCGCGAGGCGAAGCTCTTCTATAATTTCGGCGTCGTTTTCTATTATCCTTATTGCGGAAAACTTAGCGGGAAGCCCTGCCTTGGCTGCGTTGGTTTCCACAAGGTGGGATATCGAGTGTATGGCGGTATGGATGGGGCCTTCGCACCTGTCCTTAAAGGTGTTTTTCTCCTTGGCAAGGCACACCTTTACGCAATGCTCTATAAGCTCCTCTATGCCCTGGTTCTTTGCCGCCGAGATGGGCACTACAACAACCCCGAGGTACTCCGACAGTTTTTCTATATCGATAACCATACCGTTCGCTTTGACATCGTCCATCATGTTCAAAGCAACGATTGTCGGCGTTTGGGTTTCCAAGACCTGCATTGTAAGATACAAATTCCGGTTAAGGTTGGTGGCGTCAAGAATATTGATGACACAGTCGGGGCGGCTCTTAAAGAGGTAATCCCTCGTAACCTTCTCCTCGTTGGAGTACGGCGAAAGCGAATACACCCCGGGGAGGTCTACTATTGTAAAGCCTTTTTTGCCCCGCAAGGGCCCCGAGGCTACATCGACGGTGACGCCGGGAAAGTTTCCCACTTTCTGTCGGCTTCCCGTCAGCCTGTTAAAGAGTGTGGTCTTGCCGCAATTCTGGTTTCCTATCAACGCTATATTCATTTGGCACTCTCCTTGGCAACAAAAATCTTTCGGGCGTCGCTTATCCTGAGCGTCAGATGATACCCCCTCACCACAATTTCGATGGGGTCGCCCATGGGGGCTTTCTTAAACAGGGTAATATTTGTACCGGGGGTAAGCCCCATGTCTAACAGGCGCTTTCGCATCGAGCCTTCGCCCTCAACTTTGGTTATTTTCGCTTTTTCCCCTGTCTGCAAAGCATCCAGTGTCATATTAATCAGGCCTCCAAAAGTTAGTTTTGTCTAACATTTTATTTCTAAAAATACGCCGTTTCTTCTTTTGCGGCGGTGTTTTTTATATTATTATATTGTTTTTATCCCGAATAAATTAACGAGCCTTCGGGCTGCCCGCAAGGTTCATGACCTCTTTTCGTCCAGATAGGTTGCCGAGAGGTCGGCAAGGTGCATAAGGACCGCCAAGGGGTATCTTTCGTAAGCTCCCGATATGGCGTAGCTTCCGCCTCTAACCCTGTCGTCGAAGCTTCCCATGTGCCAGTTTATTGCCATGGCCTCCTCGCGTGTAAGCCTCATAAACCCGTTTATTATGTAAACCGACTTTTCGCCGTGCCCGTAAGGCAGCTCCTCGTCCATCGTGTAATAGGGGCGGGATTCCCAACCCTGCTCGGTCTTTACATTCCTGAAATCCACCTTATAGGTGTCTATCTTGCAGACATCGTGCAGCAGCCCGCAAATCGCCACCGTTTCGGCAAAGCCTTTTTTCTTGCTCTCCCAATCCTCGCCGTACTCCAGCTTAACAAGATTAAGCAGCCTGTTATATACATTTATGCTGTGG
Organism: Christensenella sp. UBA3944; assembly: GCA_002385605.1. Lineage (GTDB taxonomy): Bacteria > Bacillota > Clostridia > Christensenellales > DTU072 > Firm-09. The sequence goes on along the minus strand of DGDU01000041.1, from coordinate 7,668 downwards.
GCGCACAGCCCGCCCTCGACCGCCAAATGGAAGCGTGTGCTCGCGGGCGCGGTAAAAAAGTCCGAGCTTTTCAGATACTCCAGAAGGGCAACCGAGCCCTCCCGCTTTATGTTTGCCTGATATATCTCTATAAACTTTTTCTTTGCCTCTTCGATATCCATCTTTCCACCAAGCGATTTACTGTAAATCGTAGGCCACTATCTCGCAGGGCGCTTCGCCCCCGGCGTCGAAGCCTATCGAGCAGCCGCAAAGGCTTTTGTCTATCTCTCCCGATACGCAAATCTCTCCGCCGTTTATGAAACACTCGAAAGATTCGCCCAAAAGTATCAGCTGCATATCTATTATATCCGATTGGGGCAGGGGAACGCTACCGAATTTACGCACTTTTTCAAAAAAGTTAGAAATCTCTAACTCTACAATCCCCTTGCCCTTTCGCAAGGTGATAAAAAGCCCCCTGCAGCCCGACATAAACGCGCCGATACGAAAAGCTTCCGCCGCTTTGAGGTCGGCAAAAACATTTAATTCAATCACCCTTCCCGACAAGCCTTCCAAAGACACCATCGGCTTTTTTGCCGTAAACGCGAAGGCGCGCTCGTTTTTACGCTTTGCGTAAAGCTCCCTTACGGGCCTTAGCTTGATTTTCCCGTCTTCTAGGGTTATCTCTTTGGGCAGGGCAAGCCTGCCGGCTTTCCCTCCCTCCCCTCTTAAAGCGCCTATAAGGATCACCCGCCCGTCGGGCAAGGTAGTTATTCGCGGTGACACGATATCGCCTATCGGTTTAAATTCCGTAAACGGCAGGAAAGCCCCGTCGTCCAGCTTTGCCGAGCCCAGCCTGTACCCGAACACGGCGAGGGGGTATTTTCCCCTCTGCTCAAAGAGGATATGCGCCCCCTCAAGCTGAATGAGCGCGGGATATCCCGCCTTTCCCTCGAAGCCGGAGAGCATCCCCCCATACCGCCAGTCAATTAAATTTAAGGATTTATATACAAGAACGCCGCCGCCCTTGCCTACTCGGGTGGGTATAGCCATATAATAAAACTCCCCGCTCTTAACAACCCTGGGCGCGCCCATGCCGCGGCATTTTTTAGGCAAGCGTTTACAGGTAAGCACGGGAAGGGGATGCCTTTTGAACCTCAAAAAGTCGGAGGTCGTAGCCATCCTAATCGTATCGCCCAATATACCCTTTTTAAGGTACAAATAGGCGTACTTTCTGTTTCTCGGCATAACAGCCCCGCCGCCGATAATCGCGGGCTCGGTTATGACAGTTTTAATATTTTGCCAATCAAGGAGATTATGGGACGAAGCGATATAGCACTTCCCCGATAAAGAGCCCCCGCCGTAAAACAAGTAATACCCGCCCTCAAAGCAAGCGAGAGCGTAAGGCGCTGTTCCCTTATTTTTCTCAGCCGTTTTTGCCATCTCTCCTCCTTTATCAAATATATATCATCCGCCCGTATATGTCAATTATATCCATCCGACGGGCAAATAAGGGGCGGCTTTATTGCAAAGGGCGCACCGATGTGTTAAAATATCCCCATCGGAGGGATTATGTACAGAGAGGAATACCCAAGGCCCAATTTTATACGCACCGACTGGCAAAGCCTCAACGGGCTGTGGGAATTTGAATCCGCCGATTCCTCCCCCCGCAACCTTTCTTCCTACCTTTTCGGCGAAGCCTACAAAGAGCAAATCCGGGTCCCCTTCGCCCCCCAGTCCCCCCTTTCGGGAATAGGGCGCGACGAAAACTTCAAAAGCGTGTGGTACAGGCGAACCTTTGATATCACCGCAGAACAACTGAAAGGCTTGGTAATCCTCAACTTCGGCGCCGTCGACTTCCGCGCCGATGTATACATAAACGGCTCGCCCGTAACCGCCCACAGGGGCGGGTACACCCCCTTTTCCGTAAACATCACGGGATACCTTAAGGAAGGGCAAAACACCCTCGTCGTAAACGCCTTAGACGATGACTCCGACCCGTTTACCCCCTCGGGCAAGCAAGGCAAAAACGGCTTCCCCCATTGCACGGGCATCTGGCAGAGCGTTTGGCTGGAATTCGCCTCAAAGGCCTACATTTCGGCGTACAGGGCAACCCCCGTCATCTCCCAAAACGCCGTTATCGCGCAGGGCTATATCGAGGGCGAGGCAAAGGGCAGGATTGTAGCCGAAGTATTTCTCGAAGGCAAGCAGCTTGGCGTATATAAATACGAGCTAAAGCCACGCTTTTTCATAAAAATCCCCATTGAAGGAAGCCTTACCCTCTGGCACCCCGGCGAGGGCAGATTTTACGATATCATCCTCCGCCTTGTAGACGACAACGGCAGCCCCCTCGATACCGTTTTGACCTACGCCGCCTTCAGAAGCATCGAGCTTAGGGACAAAGCCTTTGTAATAAACGGCGCTCCCGTTACCATAAAGCAAATTACCGACAGCCGATTCTACACCATAGGGCACTACACCGCCCCTTCCGAAGCCGCCATAAAGCAGGACCTTCTTTGCGCGCTGGCGTCGGGCTTCAACAGCATCCGCATCCAAGGCACGCTGCCCGAGCCGGCCTACCTCTACTACGCCGACAGGCTGGGGCTTCTCATCTTCCAGGAGTATATGAGCCCCTTCACCACGCTCAACTCCCACACCTCCGCGCTTTGGGCAAACGAATGGCGTGAGGTTATAGAACGCGATTTCGGGCACCCTTCGGTTATTGCTTGGTTGCCCGTAGGCGGGTATAACAGCAAAGACGCCGCTTTCGTGAACAACCTCTGCTCGCTAACCTACGCATCCGACCAGACCCGCCCTTTAGCCGACGGCATCCCCCATTTCAGGACTAACTTTTTCGACAAGCGGGTTTCGGCAAAGGATTCGGACGCCTTTCTCGCTAAGCTGCACAATCCCCGCAACGGCGGCTTTTCCTCCGACAAAGAGGCGGCAAAGGCAAGAAAGAGTTGCCCCGAAATGCTGCCCGACGCCGCCCTCGCCGGGCTTCCCCTGTTCGCGAGCGGTATCACCCTTCCCGCCGAGGCGTACAGGGACACCGCCTCTTTCAAAAAGCATTTCGCCGCCTATGTAAACGCCGTAATGTCGGCGGGCGCCGCGGGCTTTTGCTTTAACTCGCTTTTCGACACCCCGGAAGCCGCTAACGGCTTTTACACGGCAGAGAGGGATTTCAAATTCGACCGCGCCGCCGAGCCCTCGATAAGGCGCTTTCTCGCCCAAATCAAGTAATTTTTCCCCGATAATTCCCCGCCAAAGAAGCAAAGGGGCTTCCATCTTTTGACTTTTCGCTCACGGCTAGTGTATAATAATCAAGCAGCTTAACATACAGACTAATAAGGACGCTTATATGAAATATGTAGTTATTCTGGGCGACGGCATGGCGGATTATCCCCAAAAGGAGAGCGGCAAAACGCCTCTCGAGCTTGCCGAAAAGCCCGCGATGGACAGGCTTGCCTCCATGGGCCAAACGGGGCTTGTCCAGACGATACCTTCGGGAATGAAGCCGGGCAGCGATGTAGCCAACCTTTCGGTTATGGGATACGACCCCAAAAAGTACTATTCGGGAAGAAGCCCGCTCGAAGCCCTCAGCATGGGCATAAAAATGGCGGATACCGATGTCGCCGTAAGGTGCAACCTCGTCACCCTTTCGGGCGAAGAAGATTACGCCCGAAAGACGATGATAGACTACAGCGCGGGCGAAATCACCACCAAAGAAAGCAATATATTAATGAAAGCCGTGCAGGAGGCGCTCGGCAACGCCGAATTTTCCTTCTACGGCGGCGTAAGCTACCGCCATTGCATGATATGGAAGGAAGGCACGGTCAAAACCGCGCTGACCCCGCCCCACGACATTCTCGGCAGAAAGGTAGCCGATTTTCTACCCTCGGGCGAAGGCGGCGACAAGCTTCTCGCGCTAATGAAAGCAAGCGAGAAAGTCCTAAAGGAACACCCCATCAACCAAAAAAGGATAGCAGAGGGCAAAAACCCCGCTAACAGCATCTGGCTGTGGGGCGCCGGGACAAAGCCCATGCTGGACAGCTTCGAGCAAAAGTACGGGCTCAAAGGCGCGGTAATCTCGGCGGTAGACCTGCTTAAGGGCATCGCAAAGGGAGCGGGAATGCAAAGCCCCGATGTCGAGGGCGCGACTGGCACGCTCGACACCAACGCAGAAGGCAAGGTGCAAGCCGCCATAGACTGCATGCTAAACGGCGCCGACTTTGTCTACCTTCATGTCGAAGCGCCCGACGAGTGCGGGCACCAGGGCGACCTCAAAGGAAAGATAAAGGGCATAGAGCTTGTGGACGGAATGCTCCGGAAGATTTGGGGCTACCTGGAGGCAAACGGCGAAGATTATGTAATCGCCCTTCTCCCCGACCACGAGACCCCCTTATCCCTTCGCACCCACACCTCGGGCCCCGTGCCTTACGCAATCTACAAGAGCTTCAAACCCGCCGATTCGGGGCTCAAGTTTAACGAATCGGACGCCCGAAAAGGCGTATATCTGCCCGACGGACAGAAAATAATTCTAACCATGCTGGAGAAATAAAACAATGATAACCTCAAAAGAGCTGCGCGAAAAATACCTTCAATTTTTCAAAGACAGGGGCCACGCCATCATAGGCTCGGCTTCCATCATACCCGACAACGACCCCACAGTTTTATTCACGACGGCGGGCATGCACCCCCTTGTGCCCTACCTTCTGGGCGCTCCCCATCCGCAGGGCAAGAGGCTTGCCGATGTTCAGAAGTGCGTCCGCACGGGCGACATAGACGATGTCGGCGACGCCACCCACTGCACCTTCTTCGAGATGCTTGGCAACTGGTCGTTGGGCGACTACTTCAAGAAAGAAAGCATAACCTGGAGCTTCCAGTTTCTCACCGAGGTTTTAAAGATTAATCCCGCGAACCTTGCGGTATCGGTTTTCGCCGGTGACGCCGACGCTCCCCGCGACGAGGTATCCGCCGACATCTGGGCTGCCCTCGGCATACCGAGAAGCCGCATCTTCTACCTTCCCAAAGAAAACAACTGGTGGGGCCCCGCCGGCATAACCGGCCCCTGCGGCCCCGACACCGAAATATTCATCGTTCGCGATGTGCCCGACTGCTCTCCCGAATGCTCCCCCGCCTGCTCCTGCGGCAAGTATGTCGAAATCTGGAACAATGTCTTTATGGAATACAACAAGCAGGCCGACGGCAGCTTTATCCCCCTCGCCCAAAAGAATGTTGACACGGGCATGGGGCTCGAGCGCACCGTCGCCATGCTTAACGGCTACGGCACCGTATACGAAACAGATGTTTTCGCCCCCATCATACAGCTTCTAAAGAGCAAGACAACCGCCGACATCCCCGGGGACGAAGCGATAAGGGCTATAAGGATAATCGCCGACCACATCAGGACGGCAACCTTTATTCTCGGCGACGACAAAGGCCTCTCGCCCTCCAATGTCGACCAGGGCTACATTCTCAGAAGGCTCATCCGCCGCTCGCTCAGGTTTGCCCGCAAGCTCGAGCTCGACCCCCTCATACTCACGCAGGTATCCCAGCTTTATGTCGACATCTATAAGGACATATACGAAGAGCTTGGCAGGAACAACGAAAGGATAATCGAAGAGCTCAAACTCGAAATAGAAAAGTTCTCCCGCACCCTCCAGCAGGGGCTCAAGGAGTTCGAGAAGCTCTGCCAATACATTCAGAACAACAGCATAAGCGGCAAAGCCGCGTTCAGGCTGTATGACACCTTCGGCTTCCCCATCGAAATGACCGTCGAGCTTGCCAGGGACAACGGCATAACCGTCGATGTCGAGGGCTACGAAGCCTGCTATAAAGAGCACCAGCTGAAATCGCAGGCGGGCGCCGAGCAAAAGTTCAAGGGCGGGCTTGCCGACAACACCGAAGAAACGGCCAAGCTGCACACGGCAACCCACATCCTGCTCGCCTCCCTCAAAAAGGTATTGGGCGACGAAGGCATCCAGCAAAAGGGCAGCAACATCACAGCGGAAAGGCTGCGCTTCGACTTCAACTTCCCCCGCCCCCTGACAGCCGAAGAAATCAAGGCGGTCGAGGACGCCGTAAATGCCGTAATTAAAGCGGGCTACGAAGTCACCTGCCGGGAAATGCCCCTCGACGAAGCCAAGCGCTCGGGCGCCACGGGCGTTTTCGACTCGAGGTACGACCAGGTGGTAAAAGTCTACTCGATAGGCGACTACTCCAAGGAAATCTGCGGCGGACCACACGCCAAAAACACCGCCGACCTAGGCTCCTTCGAAATCGTAAAAGAACAATCCTCGAGCAGCGGCATAAGAAGGATAAAGGCTATCCTCAAATAAGCCGATTATAATATACGGATAGCAAAAGAGGTTGAGTTTTTCGCTCAACCTCTTTTTTTGCCGCTTCGTTTATTTTAACCAAGGCTTATTCCTTATTGCCTTCCTTATCGCCGCCGGCGTCGGGCTCTTTGGGCTCCTCTTCCTTGGGCGCCTCGTAAGGGGTCCTGTCCTCGGGCGCCGGGTCGGTGGCTATCGTCCTGTTGTCGGGAGGCGGAAGTATCATAATTTCGGGCACAATAAAGTCCGAAGGGTTGCCCAGGGGGTTATTCGCCCTTTTTTCGGCTTCTTCCTGCTGCCTCGCCCTTTCCTTGGCGTAGTCGTCTATCTTTTTCTGCTTTTCCTCAATATAGGCGTTAACTTCCTCTGCCGATTTGCCCTCGAGAATCATATCCAGCTCGTCACCGTATATAGTTTCTCTCTCAAACAGCAATTTTACTATGGCGTGCAGCTTTTCTTCGTTATTTTTCAGCGTTTCCAGCGCGCGGTTGTAGTTGTAATCAAGTATCTTCTTTATTTCGTTGTCGATTACCGACGCCGTTTCCTCGCTGTATACCGCCTGGGTCTGGTAATCCCTGCCGATAAAGACTTCCTGCTCGCCTCCAAGATAGGTATTGGATATGACATCGCTCATACCCCACTCGGTAACCATCCTGCGGGCGATTGAGGTAGCCTGCTTGATATCCTGCGAGGCGCCCGTCGAAATATCCTGTATGACGATTGCCTCGGCGGCCCTTCCGCCCATAATCATGGCGATTTCGTCATTCAGGCGGTTGCGGGTAACATGGCTGTCGTCGGTTTTGGGCCTCGAAATGGTATAGCCCGCCGCCGCGCCTCTCGGGATAATGGAAACTTCCTGCACGGCGTCGCAGTTTTTCATAAGCCTTCCGACAAGGGCGTGCCCCGCCTCGTGGTAGGCGGTAATGCGCTTATCCTTCTCGGTAATAACCCTCGACCTCTTCTGCGGCCCGGCGATAATCTTGTTTATGCCTTCCTGAACATCTTTCATCGTAATGATGGAGCGGTTGTCCCTGGCGGCAAGTATCGCGGCCTCGTTAAGGAGGTTTTCTATATCGGCGCCGCTGAAGCCCGTCGTAAGCCTGGCCAGAACCTTGAAGTCGACCTCGGGCGAAAGCGGCTTGTTGCGGCTGTGTATCCTGAATATGGCCTCGCGCCCCTTTACATCGGGGATGTTTACATAAATCTGGCGGTCGAAGCGCCCCGGCCTCAATAAAGCGGGGTCTAAGACATCCGCCCTGTTGGTTGCGGCCATTATGACTATGCCGTCGTTTTCGTCGAAGCCGTCCATTTCGACAAGCAGCTGGTTTAAGGTCTGCTCGCGCTCGTCGTTGCC
>DGDU01000046.1:29094-45527 GCA_002385605.1 Christensenella sp. UBA3944 | reverse complement strand
TGACGCCGTTTTCCATTTTCAAAACAATGCCTCAAGGCAAACTTCATCTCAAAAAACAACACGCGGGTATCTGCCGCGTGTTTCGTTTTCTGCATTTTTCGACAAATAACGCAATCCTGAGCTTGCGCGAGGCGTTTTCGCCAATTATCGACAATATTCGGCAATCATTTTAACTTCCCTCTAAGTATATTAAAAACTACGCAGTTTTGCGTTTTTCGGGCTTTTTTCGCTGAAATTATAAGCGGCGAAAAATGTCGCAAAATGCCGGAATTTGCCCTATTTTGTATGTTACTCTTGCGAATTTATAAATAATGCGACGGCGTTTATCCCGTCTATTATCGCTTTGGAAGTCACCGTCGCCCCCGAAACATACACCACATCACCCTCGTCCAAAGGGGTGGGTTTTCCCGTGAGTTTACCCTTTTCTTTAAGGTCAAAACCGTAATATCTTTCAAGGTTTTTATCGTTAAAGCACCTTCCGCCGTGCGAAGGCGTCTCTTTAATATTGATGCCCGCTATTTTCTCAACTTTACTGCCGTTTAGCAGTATAACCATCTCGATTTCGCCCTCGTATCCGTATTTGGATATAACCCGAAATACCTTATGCCCGTCCTCAGCCACAAAAAAATTCTCTATTTTTGCCGAAGAATAGGCCAGTTTTTGCTCTTCGGCGAGCGCCTGCTCGGCGTAGGTTCGGCTGCCGTCGATGTAGGCGGGGTAATCGGTAACCTCTTCCTCGCCGCAACCGACCAAAACAACCGAAAAAATTATTAAAATCAATAAAATCAACGCTTTTTTCATGCTTTTATTATTGCCCAAAAGCCTTTTTATGTCAAGACAATTTCCGCAATCCGCCATAATTAGTATTGCTGTACAAACAAGGTTTTATCATATTTTTACGAAATCCGGGCGGGGAGAAAACAGTTTGACAATGTAGTTTTACTATGATATCATAAAAGCAATGTTCGAGCCTGATTGCCTAAAGCAGAAATGCCATGGGGTCCGGCCGGGGGACAAACCGAAAGGTTTCTCCCTTCCGTTGCGAAAAGGACAGTGTTTTTTCCGCGCGGTCTGGCGGATTCCCGAAATCTATATTTTATTGTTTTAAGGCGCAGGCTAAAAGAGGAGCGTATGAAAAAGAAAAGCCTGCTTATTTTATTTATTGCCCTTGTTTTGATAGTCGCCATACCCTTTTCGCTTATCGCCTGCAATAAAGATGAAGGCGTAAACGACGACGATTACACCCTTGTTTTAAGCGGCCTTGTGGACAAAAACGGCAATGAGTTGGAGGATATCTCCGTAACAAAGGCGCAATTAAGGCAACTGTTTGAAACTAAGCCCGTCGTCCACGGCAGCGACGATCCGGTTTACGCCAGCGACAAAACCGACGACGACGGCAACCCCATAGCCCACACCGTAAAAGGCGTGTACCTCGAGGATGTCCTTGCAGCGCTAACCGATAGCGCGGGCATCGAAGCCTACGGCACGATGACCCTTAACGCCACCGACGGCTATGTAACAGTCATAACCGAGGAAATTTTCAACTCGTCGGGCAGGGGCAGCAAGATGATACTTGCCTTAGAGTACGACGGCGTAACCTTAAACCCCGACGAAAAGAGCGGGGCTATTAGGGCGGTCTTCCCCGACCAGATTGCCAACGCCTGGGTAAAAAAGCTTAATAAAATAGAGTTCTCCACCGAGCTTCTCAAGGCTCCCGCCATCACCAAGTTTACCGCCCTCGAGTCCCTTGAGTCCCTTACGGGCGACCTCGAAAGCTATGTCGGCAAGGTGCAGCTCGGCGGCGAGGAAGTGAGCCGAACTTATTACGGCTACCCGATAGCCGGGCTTATAGAGAGCGGCGTTCTGGACGCCAAAGAGACCGACAAAATGCATTGCGTGGCGTGGGACTACAACAGCGCCGCCAATAAATTCGAGGAGTACAGCGCGTGGACAAAGTACGAAGTTTATAACGGCGGATGGCTCCTTCTTAAAGTTAAAGAGGAAGTAGACGGGCAGATTATAGATTTAGACCGCCGCCCCGAATTTGACGGCCCCGACTTCAGCTCGGGCATGACGGTAAAGAATGTGCTGTCGCTGTCGGTATATAACAACGCAATAGTCTGCCTCGAGAAGGCAAGAATCCGCTTTGCCGAAAACAACGGCAACGAGTTTGCTTTAAGGAAACTTCTCGACCTTCTTAATATGTACGACAAAGACGACGACTACATCGTAACCTCTCCCTCCGGCGACACGCTTACCCTGACAGCGGAGAAAGTAAAGACCGCCGTAATCGCCAAAGAAAACGGCACATTTGTTGTAAAGAGTGGCTCGAGCGCCGTTGAGGTTGCCACCGTAGAGAAAAAGTAAGAAATACAAAATAAAGAATAAAAAGAGGAGAATAGCCATGTCCAAGAAAATTCTATCGATTATTTTGATTATAGCTGTCGCGCTTGTCGCGGCCGTTGCGCTAACCGCCTGCAACAAGCCCTTCGCCATCCCCGAAGATCTCACGATCGACATCGAAATCTACAATGGCGAAACCAAGCTCGGCACCGTCACCAGAGAAACCCTCGAGGGCGTCAAGCAGGAAAATGTCGAGATGGCCACTACCAACAGCGTGGGCACCGAGGAAACCAGCGTATTTGTGGCGTATAGCTTCAAGGCGATTGCAGAAAAGCTTAATATAGAGCTTCCCTCGGAGATATCCTCGGTTAAGGTATTCGCTTCCGACGGCTATAAGGATGTTTTCGAAATTACCTCTCTCGACAACGCCTATATAAGCATTGGCTTTATGGACGGCAAGGAATTTTCCGCCGACGAAAAGGCCCCCAGGTTCATTTCCGACAAGACCAGCAAATCGAGAAACAGCATTGCCAAGTTCGCAAAGAAAATAATCATTAACCCCTTGCCCGAAGAAGAGGGCGGTGACGAAGGCGACGGCGGCCAAGGCGGCGAGAACGAGGGCGAACAAACCCTCGCTTACATCCTTTCGCTCACCTGGGAAAACGAAAACACCCTCAAGATAGATTTTGAGGACCGCTCGGGCGACAGCGTAAAGAACAACACCCTCGCCCTTTCGACCCCCAATGCCGATGGCGAAACCATGAGGAAAATAGACGATGAAGGCTATGCCAACCTCGGATCCAACCTTTATATAAGCTACGAGCATCAAGGTAAGAACGGCACCACCACATACTACGGCTACAAGCTGGGCGACATACTTGCCAACCTCGGCAAAGTTAATAAGAGCAACGAGTGGATGTCTTTTGTCGAAGATTACACCGTTGTAATGTTTGTCTGCTCCGACGACAAAGAAACCGACGATTATTCGGCGAGGGCGTATACCAAAGCCGAAGTCGACTCGAATGACGGCGTTGTAGTCGCTTACGACAAAGGCAACGGCAAGACAAGAATTATGAGCGCTTTAGGCGATACCAACCCCTCGACCTACCGTAACAACCTCAAGAATGTAACCACGATAAACATCTATATCAAGAAATAAGCTAAACAAAAGGCAAAACACAATTTATGAGTAAAAAAACGGGCATATTCAAATCGTATGCCGTATATGACCTTATATTGATAGCTATGCTTTGCGCTTTAAGCATAGCTATTAAAACAATCGCGGGGGCTCTCGTGAGAATGATAACGGGCTCCCTCGGAATCCCCGGCGGGGCGCTGGCGGGAGGCTTCTATATGATGTGGCTTCCGCTCGCAATTGCCCTGACGGGGAGGAGGGGGGCGGCTCTCATTGTCGCCGCCGTGCAGACAATAGTTATGATAACCTCGGGCGCGCCCGGCAGCCATGGGGTGTGGACTATACTTTCGTATATGCTTCCCGCAGTACCTGTGGAGATTGTATTTTTCTTTAATAAAAAAGGTTACAACATCCTGCATTTCGTTCTGGGCACCGCGCTCTCTAACATTGTGGGGACCTTCGCCGCGAATGTGCTGTTCTTCAGACTGTCGTTTTTCCCGCTGATGTTTACGCTTCTTGGCGCCGCGATGTCGGGCGCGATTGGCGGGGTGATAGCCAACTTTGCCTTTGCCATGGCAAAAAAGACGGGGCTTCTGAAACTCAAAAAGGGTAAGGCAAAGCCCAGAACCGAGCCCATTCCCGTTGCGGACGCACAAAGCGCCGACCCGGTACCCGCGGCGGATACCCAAAGAACCGAAGCGTTGGGAAGTGTGCGGGAAACCCCGCAAGAAACCTCGGAGGATAACACCGATGAGAAAACAGCAGGTTAAGCTTATAATTATAGCCTTTATAGCCTTGGCGGCGGCGCTCGCCCTGTTCGCATGCAACTCTAAACCCGTCATTCTCACGATAGACGGCGACATAGAGGGCGGGATAGCCGAAACAGACCTTGCCAAGCTTAAAGCGGTTAAATTTTCTTATGACGACGACGGCGAAACCGTCGAAGCCAAGGGATACGGGCTTTCGGGCATACTCGAAGGCATAAAGATGCTTTATCCCGACAACAAGATTATGATAACCGCCTCCGACGGCGTAAGCGCGGTGGTGAGATACCCGCTTACCTCGGATATTTACATCTACATCAACGATAACGGGGCGGTATGCGCAAAGGGCATAGGCTACCCCAAAGTGGTGGGAATAAAGGATATCGCCGAGATTACCGTCATTACCCAAAACGAGGCGACGGAGGGCTACAGGATTGTAAGCCCGCTTTCGGACACCGTGTTTGTAAGCAGGGGTAACGCCAAGCTCAGGCTCTTTGACTTTATTGCCGAAAACCATCTCGGCGAAAACATTGCCGAAAAGTACGAAAAAGGCAAGGGCTTTGCGGTTAGCGATTTTACCGACAAAGTAAAGAATGCCGTGTATTTTGAGGATTACGACATTCTGCCCGACGCGGGCGGCGCCCCCCTCGACTGGAAGGGCGGTAAGCTGGTATGCAAAACAGGTGAAGAATATAAGCCCGTTTTCGGCTTTGCCGTTAACGCCGACAAGCTCATACTTGACGCTTTTGCCGATATGAAGAACGCCCTGGACGACGGAAAAAAGGTAATGTTTATACTGCCCGACGGCTTCTCGCTGCAGCAGGCGGAGCATTTTAAGGACTACCTGACGACGCTAAAAATGGGGGATAACACCGCGATAGCCGCCTCTACCAATCTTTCGATATCCCCCGTCGCCCTTGCCGCCATTGTAACGGGGCAATCCCCCTTTGTAAACGGCGTGCATTTTGACAAGGGCGAAAGCCGCGCCGTACTTCCCGTTAAAGTGGACGACATATTCAAGTACGCCGAGAACCAAGGCAAGAGCGTGTCCTATATAGAGGGCAAAGGAAACCTTATAATTACCAGCGTAAACGATAAGGTTACCTACTCGGTCTCCGACCAGAGGGCGTACCAGAACGGCATAAAGGCGATAAACGACGGCGCCGACCTCATATTCATACACTTCCACGAGATAGACGATGTTAACCACTCGGACGGGCCGCTTTCGGACGAGGCTAAGGATAAGCTTCTCGAGATAGAGGGCTATATAGAGGATTTGATTTCGCGCTTCGACGGCACCGTGATAATCGTACCCGACCACGGGCACAACACGCTGTATGACGCGGGCGGCAACGCTTACGGCGCTCACGGGCTGTTCACATCCCTTGATATGTTTGTGCCGTACTATGTTTTTGAGGGCTGATATGAAGAAAAAGCTTAGCAAGCAGGCCATAATGGCGATAGCGATCGTGGGCGCCCTTGTTGTCGCCTTCGCGGTGTTTCTGCCATTATACCTCAAAAACAACGAGGAAAACCGCGAGCTTTACAAGGAGCAAAAGATAAAGATTACCGCCTTCGGCGAAGAGCTCGGCAGCTTTACCATAGAAGAGCTTCTTGCCCTTGAGGGCGTAGCCGAGGAGGAGTTTACCGCCATTTATGACACTTCGGTAAGCGACCCCGTAGAAAAGGCCTATTCGGGCATAGAGGTAAAGAAAATACTTCTCGCGCTGGGTGTCGAGCTTTACGATATCGAGATTGCCACTTTTAAGGGCTCTGACGGGCTGACAAAGATTTACGAAGGAAGGGATATCCGCAAGGACGGCGAAATTTTTATCGCCTACAAGGTTAACGGGCAGCCCTTTACCGAGGGCATCGACCGCAAAGGCTACACAAGGGATACCGAGGACGGCGGGCCCTTTGTTTCGATAAAAGCCTCCGATGCCTACTCCCAAAACCGCTGCAAGCTGCTTACGGAGGTTAACATAGAGTGAGGCTTACGGCAAAAAACCTTAGCCTTAGCTTCGGCGGGCAGGTTATTTTCAAAAACCTTTCGTTTTCGGCCGAAAGCGGCGAAATCCTTGCCATAAAGGGGCCCAACGGAAGCGGCAAAAGCTCGCTTTGCCTCTGCCTTGCCGGGCTTATGGAAGAAGGAGACGAAACGGCGGTTTCGGGCGAGGTGTACTACGGCGGCAAGGCGCTCCCGGAGATGGGCATAGCCGAGAGGTGCGCCTGCGTGGGCATTGTTTTCCAAAACCCCGACATGCAGCTGTTTTCGCCCCTTGTGACGGAGGAGCTTGCCTTCGCTCCCGAAAACCTTGCGCTTCCGCGAGATGAGATAAAGGCGCGCATAGAGGAAGCCGCCGGAATTTGCGGCATAAAGCATCTTTTGGGGGCAAAGACCAACAGGCTTTCGGGGGGCGAAAAGCAGCTTGTCGCCATAGCCTCCACCCTTACGATGAAGCCTAAGTTTCTTATTGCCGACGAAATAACCTCGAGAATAGACACCGACAAAAAAGACATCGTGAGAAATATCTTAATAAACTTTGCTAAAGAGGGCGGCGGGGTTATAATGGTAAGCCATAACCCCAAAGACTTGGAGATAGCCCACAGGGTGATTGAGTTAAAGAGAGGGAAGGACTATGAAGATAGAAGTAAATAACCTTTCCTTCTCGTATAAGAAAAAGTCGGCCCCCGTATTGGACGGCGCGAGCGTTGTCCTGGAAGAAGGCAATATTTACGCCTTGCTGGGGCCGAACGGCAGCGGAAAGACGACCTTCGCCAACCTTATTCTGGGGCTTCTTAAACCCTCGGGCGGAAGCATAACGATAGACGGAAAGGACGCCGGAAAGATTTCGGCGGCTCAGAGGGCAAAGAGCATAGGCTACCTCTTCCAAAACCCCGATATGCAGCTGTTTGCCCCTACCGTGATGGAAGAATTGACTTTCCCCTTCGAGATAGAGGGCGCGCTAACCGACGAAAAGAAAGAGGAGCTAAAGAAAACCCTTAAAGACTTCGGGCTTGAGGGAATGGAAGAGCGCTTCCCCCTCACCATGTCGGGCGGCGAAAAGCAAAGGCTTGCCTTAGCGACGGTGATGTCGAGAAGCGTAAAGTTTTTGATACTGGACGAGCCCACCTCGGCGATAGATATGGGCGGAAGGGAGTTTATATCTGACTTTGTTAACGGTTTTGCGGGCGGGGCGCTTATTATCACGCACGATAAAGAGTTTTTGGAGTCCTTAAAGAATCCCAAAATACTTACATTAAAAGGGGGTAAGATTTATGAAGCTTGACCCCCGCGTAAGGCTTTTGATAATTATCCTTATAACCTCGCTTGCGGTGCTGGCGAAGGATATCGCCTACCTTGCCATAGTGTTCGCGGCGGCGGCGTTGGTAGATATAATAATGAAGCTGGACATTATGGGCGCGATAAAGAGGCTTAGGCACTTTCTGTGGCTTATCCTGTTTATCGCCTTTGTGCAAAGCCTGACGGTAAAGGGAGGCACTACGCTTATAAGCATAAAAAGCGTCAACCTTCTTACCACCAAGGGCATAGGCTTTGCCATAGAGTTTGTGCTCCGCATGGGCATTATACTTTTCGCCGGGCTTATCGCGGCTTCGTCGGACGGGCGGGAGATGACGGACGGGCTTCTTAAGATGGGGCTTCCTTACGAGTTTGCCTTTATGTCGGCAATCACGCTAAGGTTTTTGCCTGTTTTTTCGGAAGAGTTCCGCTCGAGGATGAACGCCATGGCAATGAGGGGCATAGACATCAAAAAGATGCCCATAGGCAAAAAGATAAAGATTTACGGATATCTTATCGCGCCCGCCATTTCGGGGTGTATAATAAAGAGCAGGGAGCTTGCCCTCGCGATGAGCTCGAGGGGCTTCGGGGCGCACAAAAAGCGCACGATGCTAAGGGAACTGAAACTAACAGCAAAAGACTGGGTTGTAATCGTGATATCCGTGCTGCTCACGGCGGGATATCTGGCGTTTATGTATATTTACGGAGGGCTTTTCAGCCTGTAAAGAGGAGGTTTTGCGATGAGGGCATTCAGTATAGTAGGGCTTACGGGGTCGGGCAAGACAAGCGTCATCGAAAAGGTTATAGCCGCCCTTAAGGAAAGGGGCTTTTCGGTGGGCTCGGTTAAGGAGATACACTATGAGGCCTTTAAGATAGACACCGAAGGCAAAAACACCTGGAGGCACAGGCAGGCGGGGGCTACAACGGTAACCGCCCGAGCCCATTACGAAACCGATATAATGTACACGGGCCATCTGGACATATACGAAGTGCTGTCGCATTACAAGGAGGAGTTTGTGGCCTTAGAAGGGGTGAGGGACGCCAATGTGCCCCAGATTTCCTGCTGTAAGGAGGACGAGGAGCCCGAAATAACGCCCCTGACGATTGCCATAAGCGGGCGTTTCGCCAACAACCATACTGGTTTTTACAAAGGGTTGCCTATAATAAACGGCATAACCGAAACCGAAAGGCTAGTAGAACTCATTCTCGAAAAGTCGCCCGCGCTGATGCCCGATGTAGGCCCCGAGTGCTGCTCGGTGTGCGGTACGGACTGCAAGAGCTTTCTCGCGAAGTGCCTTAAGGGCGAGGAGAGCCCGGAAAACTGCGCCTTGAAGGGCAAAAAGGTATCGCTTATAATTGGCGGGAAGGAAATCGCGATGGTGCCTTTTGTGCAGAATATCCTTAAAAACGCCGTGCTGGGCGTCGTAAAGGAGCTTAAAGGCTACAAAAAAGGCGGGGATATCCGCGTAGAGTTTATAGACGATGAAGGAATATAAAAGCAGAAGAAATAAAGTAACCCTTACGGACGAGGGAATCGTTCGCAAGGAGTTTTCGGACAAAGCGTGCTGCGAAAAGGAAGCCCTGGCGCTTCGCGCTTTGAACGGCTGCTGCGCGCCTCCGATACTTAACAAGGGGGATGCCGTAATAGAAACCGGGCTTGTCGAGGGCGACCTTCTTTTGGACAGATATCTTAGGGCGGCGCCCGGCGAAGCCGAAAAGCTGGCAAAAACTCTCGCCCAAACCATTACATATATTTATGACAGGCTGCACTCGATAACCTTCGACGAGAATTTCAGAAATTACATTGTAAAAGGGGACGAAATAGTAAGGGTGGACTTTGAGGAGATAACCGAGGGCACCCTTGAGGAATGGTGCGCCAAGGTGTGCGCCTTTGCCGCCCTTTACGAGGTGCGCGACCGGGTAAAGCTGGCTTTTATAGACACCTTATGCAAAAACCTGCCCATAGATAGAGAAGCCTTCGGCGAGGAGTTCAAAAAGGAAGTTAAGTTTCTCTCCGACAGGTGGCAGGCAAAAACGGGCAGCTAGGGCCTGAGGTTATACCTCATTTTTGTGATGGCGTGGGTAACCTTTCGGGGCAGTATTTTATATAACCCGTTGTTTATCTTGTTTTTTATCCCGCTTGCCACAATTAAGGGCGGGTTGGGAAGGTCGGCTACATATAGTATCGTATCGGCAACCGCTTCGGCGGGCATTCCTTTTTGTTCAATATGCTGTAAGGAGCTGACGGCGTTTCTGAAGTCGTCTTCATACTGCTTTACTTCCTCCTCTTTATAAATCTTGCGCTTGAACGAAAAATCCGTCTTTGTTCCGCCCGGCATAACCGAGGTTATATAGATGTTTTGCTTCTCGAGCTCGAAAGACAGCGCCTCTGCGAGGATGTTGAGAGCCGCCTTAGACGCCGAGTAATAGGGGTCGTATGGTATGGGGGTTACCCCGCCGAGAGAGCTTATGAGGATAATCTTGCCGCCCGCGGGGCGCATATTGGGCACCACGGCTTTTATTAACTCTATAGCGCCGAAGAAGTTTACATCGAACAGATATCTGTAATCCTCGCTCTTTACATACTCGACGGGCGCCGCCATGCTGAAGCCTGCGCAGTTTACGACGATGTCGAGGCGTTTTTCGTTTTCCATTATCTCCTCGACCCGCTGTCTGATATCGGGGGTGTTTACTATGTCTAAGGTAAGGTTCTTTATGCCCTCTAAAGGGGACTTTCTCCTTGAGCAGTTATAGACAATATCCCCGCTTTCTATAAACTTTTTTGCCGCCGCGAGCCCGATCCCGCTCGAGGCGCCTACTATCATAACAACTCTGTTCATATTGTTAGTATTGACATATTGCCCCGCATTATTTATTATTAAAGGGTACCTGATTTTGTAAAAGGGAGACAAAAAATGGCCCGCAGGATAATTTCTATAATAATTTTGGCGGTTATCGCGGCGGCGCTGCTTGTGGGCTGCGCCAAGGGGGAAGATCCCGCACCCGACCCCGCCGAGGTTACCCTCACCGTGATGAGCTACAACATACGCACGATAGCCTTAGACGCCGACAGAAACGGCCCCGACCATTGGTATAATCGCCGTGAGGCTTTAGTCGCGCACATAAAAGCCCACGACCCCGACATAATCGGAATGCAGGAAGTGCTCTCGGGGCCTAACGAAATTTTCCAGGACAAATACCTTGCCAAACATCTTACGGATTACGATTTTGTGGGCGAAACGAGGGAAACTCTGGAAGCCTTTACCGAAAGAGTCCCCGTTTTCTACAAAAAAGATAAGTTTGAGCTTATAGAAACCAAAACCTTCTGGATTTCGGAAACCCCCGATGTGCCATCCAGGAGCTGGGACTCTTCGACAAACAGAATCTGCACCTACGCCATACTAAAACACAAGGAAAGCGGCAAAATAATACAGTTTTTCAATACCCACCTCGACCATAAAGGCTCGACGGCGAGAAAAAAGGGCGCCGAGATGCTATCGGAGCGTGTGTCGGCCAGCGAATATCCCGCTATCTTAACGGGCGACTTTAACTTCGACGAAAAGAGCTCCAACTACCCCATAATTACCGAAAAGCTAGACGACACAAAGTACATAGCCGAAACTTCCCTTAAGTACGGCACCTTCCACGGTTACAAGGATACCGACATCTCCGAAAAAAGTCCCATAGACTTCTGCTTTGTAAAAAAGGATTGCTTTATCGTCCACCGCTACGAAGTGCTGCACGAAAAATACGACGGCAAGTTTACTTCCGACCACTACGCAGTAAAAGTGCAGCTTACGCTGAAGTAAAACAATAAAAGATGTGTAAAGCCTCGCTTTGCCGGCGTGAAGAGGGCTGCGCCCGTGGAAGCCTTCGGCGCGAAGAGCGTATATTGTCCGCGTCGGGGATAATAATAATTAATAAAAAAGGCTGCCGTTTTGGGCAGCCTTTTGTTTTTCTTTAAGATAGATTTTTACGCTTCGCTCTTTGCTTCCTCGGCAATGGCAGCGGGCTCCGTTTCGGCCTGAGCGGCTTCGGTTTCCTTTGCCCTTCTTCTTTCGTTTAGCTCGAGAAGTATTTCCTTATGCCTGTCGTCGTCTAAAGCGTATTTCCATGTCGGGATAACCGAGAGCAGGCAGCCTATCGCGGGGGGAATGGATACGATGAAGAAGAGTATCATCATGAACTTGTCATACTGCGCCATTTCCCTCGGCAGGGGGTCTGCGGGGCCCATATTGGCGATGTAGTCGTTAAGCTTTGCGATGGCGTCGTCGGAGAAGCCCACAACCGAATAGGCGGCAGAGGCGATGAGGGTCGCTATGCCCGAGGTTAGCTTGGCAAGGAAGGTCTGCCCGGCGAAGAACACGCCGTCCGGCCTCGTGCCGCTCTTGTGCTCTTCGTAGTCGATGCAGTCGGCTATCATCGCCGATTGCATAACCATTATTACGCCGTTGCAGAAGCCGTTAAACAGGAAGAGTATCGTAAGCAGGGCGAGCAGCCCGTAATTTGTGGCGAGCGTCCTGGGCGCGGCAAGGTATATTACGAATATAAGCACAAAGGGGATGATGCTGGCGAGGTGCCCGTAATTGTATATCTTCTTTTTGGAGATCTTTTTGGTGAGGTAGGGGGCTACAGCCATACCCGCGAACTGCCCGACGAACACGCCACCGCCCAAAACTATCATATATACCAAAGACAAAACCGAGTCTTTGGCGGCAAAGTAATACTGTATAAGGGGCATGGCGGCAAGCATTATGAGCATTTTGGGGCTTCCGAGTATGCCCGAAAGGAGAATCTGCTTAAAGGGCTTGTTGCCCAGCATTATCTTGAAGTTTTCTTTAAGCGTGGGCTTTTTCTCGGCGCTTACCACCCTTTCTTTAATCTTGAAGCCGCATATCTGGAAGAGGGCGGTTGCCACTATGGCAAAGCCCGCCGCGACGATGAGGTATGCCCACCTTTCGCCGTTTCTGGAGTCCAGCGAAAGGGCTTTTGAGAGCATCGGGGCAACCTGGTTGCACAGGGGGATAATCGACAGAAGGACTACGCCGCCGCCTATGCCGCCTGCAATCCTCGCGAGCGAAAGCAGTTTATTGCGGTCGTCGCTGCTTTCGGTCATCAGGGCCGTTACGCCCCAGAGGGGTATGTCGCCCACGGTATACGCCATCGTCCATACTATATAGGTGAAAGCCGCCCAAAATACGATGCCGACATTGAGCGCCGTTTGCCCTTCGGTGTAAAAGCCGAAGTTGGTAAAGCACAAAATGGTTATTATCATAATCGGGATGGGCGCGTAAATGAGGTAGGGCCTGCACTTGCCCCACTTGCTTCTCGTTTTGTCCACGAGGGTGCCCATAAAGAAGTCGTTAACTGCGTCCCATACCCTGGCCGCCGTCATAATCACGCCGACTATCATAGCGGGTATGAAGATAACGAACTGGAAGTAATACGACATGGCCGTGCCGATGATGTTGTAAATCATGTTTTGGCCGACCATCGACGCGAGATAGGCGTTCCGTTCGCCTTTGGTGTAAGTAAGAAGCTTTCTCTCCTCCATTGCACTCTCCTTAAAAACAATATAAAAAGCGTGTCTTCGGACATCGCTTAGCATTATACAAGAAAAATTAAGGATTGTCCATATAAAAGTTTCAAAAATAAAACATATTCTCTTTATGGATTAGTTATATATAACCGCTTTTATTTGTTCCAAAGCCCTGTCTGCCTCGGGTATGGGGAATAGCGGGAAGGTGTGTGCCATTCTGGGGTATTCGTAATAATTGATTGATATGCCCTCGCCGTCGAGTTTTTCTTTAAGTTTTCTTATATCGGGGGTGAGGATGTCGTACCCGCCAGCGAAGACGGTGACTTCGGGCATTACCGAAAAATCGCAATAGATGGGGTTAAGTTTGTAATCCTCTTTAGTGGGGTTGCCGCCGCTGTACGCGTTAAGCTGGAGCTTTAAGTCCTTGGCGTTAAGCATGGGGTCGTACTTTTGGAGTTTGTCTATTTCGGGGTTTGTAAGCGTCATATCGACTACGGGGCAGATAGAGATAAGATCGTTCGGCATTATGCCGCCATGCTCCGCTATATACTGCCCGAGCGTAAGGGTGAGGGTTGCCCCGGCCGAGTCGCCCATAACGACTATGTTTTGGTAGCCGGCGCCGCCCGTGAGTTCGGAATAAATACAGTATACCGAGTCCAATATATATTCATAAGAATAGTTGGGCGCTTTGGGATAGACGGGAAGGGCGACCTTGGCGTTAAGCTCTTTGGCGAGCTTTTTTGCGTAGATGTAATGGAAGGGCGTGGGCTGATAGATAAATGAGCCGCCGTGCAGGTAATATATGAGGGTGCCCGAATCCTCCCCGAAGAAGCAGACCTCGTACCCCGATACCGTTTGAATATCGAAGTTGAAAACCGTTTTGTAGATTTGGGGGACTTTGTAATCTTCGTTATTTTCGCGGGCTTTTTCTATTAGTTTGAGGGTGCCTTCTTCGCTTCGGAAGTCGTTTCTCGTGAGAACCACCCTGAAAACATACTCACAGAAAACGCTGCCCATGCTGCGATCCTCGACGGCGGCGTGGACAGCCATCGCCGACACAAGCCCGGCTCCCAGAACAAAAATAACTATCAATAAGCCGACCGCGGCCTTTTTCCCTCTTGTCAGCCTCATATAAATATTATACAACAAAATAACTGTCGCTCCAAAGAAAAAATGGGCGGGAATGCCAAATCGGGCGCGCCGCCCGGAATTTGGATAAAACCCATATTTTTGGGCATAAATAGATATATGAGAACCGTCAATCAGGATATAAAGGGCACGATAGATAAGGTAAAGGAGATAAAGGGGCAAAGCTTTATCATAAGGGTAAACCGCGGCAGAAACCGCATCGAAACATTTGAAGGCGTCGTCGAAAGCACCTACCCCGCCATTTTTACGGTAAGGGCTGCGGGCGGCGAGCTTAACTCGTTCAGTTATAACGATATTTTAAGCAAAAATATTTTGTTCTACCGCAAAAGAAAGTAATAATTCACAGCCCTCTTTCATATTGTATGGTATACGAGACCAGACAAAGGGGGTTTTTATGTTTATTAAAGGAGATAAACGCGAACAAATTTATCCCAGCCAGTTCTATGTCGATCAGGAACTGTCTGTCGCAGGCGCCGAAAGGGTAATTTGCGTAATTGTAAACGCAAAAATTACTTCTTATGAGGCGTATCAGGGAGAGGCGCGAGTAAATTATAAGGCCTTGTACCGCGCGATTTATAAGGACGCCGAGGGCGCCTTAAACAGCTACGAGCAGGCTTTTGACAACAGCGCCGTGATAAAGTCGCCTATAATAACTCCCAAAAGCCATATCGACCTGGAGATATCGGTTATCTCCAGCGAGTTTGTGGGCTCGTCCGATGTAAAAGTCAGGGCGGCGTTCGAGATCCGGGGGTATTGTATCGCCGAGTTCGGGTTTAACGCCGTCGAGCCCGACGATGGTATCTGCAAGAGAGTCTTACCCGTCGAAATCGAGACGATTCAGCCCATAAGGGAAAGCGAAATTTTGGCCTCGTCGAGCGTGGATATCAAGGAGGCAATCGATAAGATTCTCTCCTACGATACCAAGGTAGCGCTCAAAAAGGTAGCCGCGGCAACAGAAATATGCCAAATTGACGGCGAATGCTACCTGCACCTCATTTATACCTCGGGCGGCAACCTGCTTTCGAGGTGCGTGTCGGTGCCCTTCGAGACCGAGATACTTGCCCCCAATGTAACCGAGGGCTGCGAGGTGTACTGCTCGGCAAGCGCCTCCTCCACCACCATAACGCTGGAGAGCGGGGCGGCAGGCTCGGGCTTAAAAATCGAAATCGTCGTGGGTATAAAGGGCTTCTGCGTAAGCAAGAAGGAAGTTATGCTTCTCTCGGACGCATACAGCTGCAAGAAGGAGCTTAAGCTTACCGCCGAAACCGTCTACCTCGAAAACTCGGTGTGCCTCACGGGCGTTTACGAAAAGCTGTCGGGCTCGGTGCGCCTGGACGAAGGCAGCAAGCGCCTTAGGTCGGTATTGTGCGTGTGTCCCCCCTCTGTCGGCGCCCTTACCGCCTCAAACAACGGCTCTCTGGCTGTCGAGGGCATCGTTTCGGCCAATGTAATCTACATAGACGAGGACGAGCAGCTTAGCCTCGCCACCGCCGAAATACCCTATCACTTTGTGGTCTCGCGCGACTTTGCCTGCCAGGATAACTTATACGCCAAGGCGATGGTCACATGCCTTTCGGCGAAGGCCCGCCACAACGACCAGATAGAGCTTACGGGCGATATCTATATAGAAGTATTCGGCTCGGGAAGCACCCCGATAAAGATAATAACTGCCATGGAGGAGCTTGGCGACCGCGAGCAAAACGACTGCGCCATAAGCCTCTATATCGTAAAGCCCGGCGAAACGCTGTGGGATGTAGCCAAAGCCCTGCTTTGCGAGGAAGAAACACTCATAAGGCTTAACCCCGACCTCAAGCTGCCGCTGCAAGGAGGGGAGAAGGTGCTGCTTTATAGAGAACTATAAGATATCCCTAACACAATGTAAACAAAAAGAGCGCCGCGCGGCGCTCTTTTTATGCTTTATAAGCTTTGGAGAGATTGGCTAAATCACATAATTGTCGGGTAATTCTTCTTTTTGCATGAGGTCTGCTATCGTTATGTTAGCGAAAAGGTCCAAGGTTAACTCGTGGAACTTTCTCCACATACCGATGGTGCGGCACTCGCCTATGCGGCTGCAGGGCTTGGCGTTTTTTTCGAGGCATGCCACGGGGGCAAGGTTTCCTTCGGTAATCTTTAAGATGTCAAGTACCCTGTACTCGCGGGGGTCGCTTGTGAGCCTGTAGCCCCCGCCCTTGCCGTGCTGGC
>DGDU01000046.1:13302-28811 GCA_002385605.1 Christensenella sp. UBA3944 | reverse complement strand
GCCCTGCCTTTCGGCGACATCCTTCATGGGTATAAAGCTGCCGTTCTGGTGCTCCGCAAGGTCTATCATAACCCTAAGAGCGTATCTGCCTCTTGTGGAAATCATCAATTCGGTTACCTCGTTTGTGTTGGTTTAGTCGGCGAACAGGGGGGTGGAGAGGTAGCGCTCGCCGGTATCGGGGAGTATTACGACGATAGTCTTGCCCTCGTTTTCGGGGCGCTTGGCAAGCTCGATTGCCGCCCAGGTAGCCGCGCCCGAAGAGATACCCACCAGAACGCCCTCCGTCCTGCCGATAAGTTTACCCGTGGCAAAGGCATCCTCGTTGGTGACGGTTATGATTTCGTCGTAAATGCCCGTGTTGAGCACCTTGGGGACGAAGCCCGCGCCTATGCCCTGAATCTTGTGCAGCCCCGCCGTGCCCGTCGAAAGTACGGGGGAGGAGGCGGGCTCTACCGCCACGATTTTGAGGTAGGGGATCCTTTCCTTCAGGTACTCGCCCGCGCCCGTTATCGTGCCGCCCGTGCCTACGCCCGCGACAAAGATATCGACTTCGCCGTCGGTATCCTCGAAGATTTCGGGGCCCGTGGTTTCGCGGTGAACCTTGGGGTTGGCGGGGTTGTCGAACTGCCCGGGGATAAAGCTTCCGGGGATTTCGGCGGCAAGCTCTTCGGCTTTGGCTATCGCCCCGCGCATGCCTTTAGCGCCGTCCGAAAGGACGATTTCGGCCCCGTAGGCCTTCATGAGCTGGCGGCGCTCGACAGACATCGTCTCGGGCATAACAATCATAAGCTTGTAGCCTCTTGCCGCCGCCACGGCCGCAAGCCCTATGCCTGTGTTGCCCGAAGTGGGCTCGATAATAACCGCGCCGGGCTTAAGTTTGCCGCTCGCCTCGGCGTCGTCTATCATCGACTTGGCGATACGGTCCTTTACCGAACCGGCGGGGTTGTAGTATTCGAGCTTTGCTATTATCCTGGCGTTAAGGCCGAGCTTTTTCTCCAGATTGGTTAGCCTTAGCATCGGCGTTTTGCCGATAAGCTGGTCGGCCGATGTGTAGATTTTGGACATTATTATATCATCTCCTTATTTATATTTCGAGCGGTGTCCCGCTTTTAATTATAGCACAAAACTACGCTATTTTACCGCCTCGAATGCCTGCGCGAGGTCCGCGATGATATCGTCGATATGCTCGGTGCCTACGGACAGGCGTACCGTGGTGGGCTTGATGCCTATCTTGAGAAGCTCCTCTTTGGAGAGCTGCGAGTGCGTCGTCGAGGCGGGATGGATTACGAGGCTCTTGACATCGGCAACATTTGCGAGAAGGGAGAAGAGCTTAAGGCTCTCGGTGAACTTTTGCGCCGTCGCGCCGTCGCCCTTAATCTCGAAGGTGAAGATTGAGGCCGCGCCGTTCGGGAAGTAGCTGTCGTAAAGCTCCTTCTTCCTGCCCGTTTCGAGCGAGGGGTGGTTTACCTTTTCCACCTGCGGGTGGGTTTTGAGGTACTCGGCAACCTTAAGGGCGTTTTGAACATGGCGCTCTACGCGAAGCGACAGGGTCTCGAGCCCTTGCAGGAGCAGGAAGGAGTTGAAGGGGGAGATCGCCGCGCCCTGGTCTCTCATTAAGGTGGTGCGGAGTTTGATTATGTAAGCGAGGTTTCCGACGGCCTTGGCGAACACAACGCCCCAGTAGGAGGGGTTGGGCTGGCTGATGCCGGGGAACTTGTCGTTTTGCGTCCAGTCGAATTTGCCCGAGTCGATAATGACGCCGCCCAGTACGGTGCCGTGCCCGCCTATAAACTTGGTCGCGGAGTGCACTACGATATCCGCTCCGTACTCTATGGGGCGGAAAAGGTAGGGGGTGGCGAAGGTGTTATCGACGATAAGGGGGATGCCGTTGCGGTGGGCGATGTCCGCCAGCGCCCCGATGTCGATGACATCCGAGCTGGGGTTACCCAGGGTTTCGGCAAAGATAAGTTTGGTGTTGGGCTTAATGGCCTTCTCAAAGCCCCCGAGGTCGGCGGGGTCGACGAAGGTGGCGTCTATGCCCTGGTCCTTAAGGGTGTGGGCGAACAGGTTGTAGGTGCCGCCGTAAATGTTGGAGGCGGATACGATGTGGTCGCCCGCGAGAGCGATGTTTTGCACGGCGTAGGTAATTGCCGACGAGCCCGAGGCCGTGGCAAGAGCCGCCGCGCCACCTTCAAGCGCGGCTATGCGCTTCTCGAAGACATCGGAGGTGGGGTTCATTAACCTGGTGTAAATGTTTCCGCCTTCGGTAAGGCCGAAACGCCCCGCTGCCGTCGCGGAGTTCTTAAAGACATAAGAGGTGGTGGCGTAAATGGGTACCGCACGGGCGTCCGTTGCGGGATCGGGGCTCTCCTGCCCCGCGTGAACCTGTAAGGTTTCGAACTTATAATCTGCCATGGTCTTTACTTCCTTCGATTTTATTACCTACCAACCGAGTAGGTTGGTATCATAATAATACCAATTTATGTTTTTGTCAACGAAAAATACCAATTTCTGAAAAATTTTTTTGAAAATTTACAAGAGTGCAAAGCGGGCTTGTTACTTTCTCTTTCTTTTTTACCATTGATTTATGCTAAGGAGTAATGTATAATATCATTATGAAAAGTACGGTCGGCGATGCGGCTATTATAGAGGCGAGAGCGAAAATAAATCTCTGCCTTGACATTACGGGGGTCAGCGGAGGTATGCACCTCATAGACACCGTAATAGCACCGATAGGCCTTTGCGACACCGTGACGGTGAAGGTTTCGGACACGATAAGGGTTGCATATACCGACGGCAGGCGTTACCAAAACGATACCGCGCTTAAGGCGGCAAAGCTTATCTGCGGCGCCTACGGGCTTAAGGGGGCGGATATCCTTATAGAAAAGCGCATACCCGAAGGGGCGGGGATGGGAGGCTCTTCCGCCGACGCCGCGGGGGTCGCCAGAGGGATAAGGGAGGTTTACGGGCTTCCGGACATACCCGCAAGCATCCTTATAAGGATAGGCAGCGATGTGCCCGCGATGTACGCCGGCAGGCCGGTAAGGGTGAGGGGCTCGGGCGAGGAAGTAACACCCGTGGAGATAAAGAGGTATATGGGGGCGGTAGTGATACCCGATTACGGGATAAGCACCGCCGAGGCGTACGCCACATATGACAGAATCGGAGGGGATAAGGCGGATATAGACGGGTTTTTGAAGGGGGACAGCCCCGCGGCGAACGCCCTGCAAAGGGCGGCGCTCACGATAAAGCCCGAACTTGAAGTTTTATTGAAAATATTAAAAGAAGCGGGATTTTCGCAGGCGGTAATGACGGGCAGCGGAAGCGGTTTTATAGGCTTTACCGATTGTCCCGGGCTGTATATCAAAGCAAAAGAACAACTGGAATCCTTTAGCCTTGCCGACAGAGGCATACGGGCGGTGGGGTTCGATACGGAGCGGATATGCCAAAGAACAAACTAGACTACCCGATTTATTTATTCAACGAAGGCACCAACTTCGAGTCGTATAAGCTGTTCAAGCTTAGCTATGTCGCGCGCGGCGGCAAAAAGTGCTGGAGATTCCGCTGTTGGGCGCCCAGGGCAAAATCGGTATCCGTTGTGGGCGACTTTAACGGCTGGAAGCACGGCGTTAATAAAATGGAGAGGATAGGCGGCGGCATCTGGGAGTGCTTTATTCCCGGGCTCAAAAAATACGACAATTATAAATTCAGCATAGAAGGGGTAGACGGGGTTATAAGGCACAAGGCCGACCCTTACGCCCTGCACACCGAAACACCGCCCGCCACGGCGAGCAAGATATACGACCTTAACGGCTACCGCTGGAACGACAACGATTATATGGAGCGCAGGAGTTACAAAAACCACTACAAGCTGCCCATGAACATCTATGAGGTTCATCTGGGCTCGTGGAAGAGGCACGCCGACGGCTCCTACCTCACCTATCTTGAACTGATAGACACCCTGATACCTTATGTAAAGGAGATGGGCTACACCCACATAGAGCTTCTGCCCGTTACCGAGCACCCCTACGAGGGCAGCTGGGGGTATCAGGTGGGCTGCCTGTTCGCGCCTACCTCGAGGTTCGGCACCCCGCACGACTTTATGGCGTTTGTGGACGCCTGCCACAGGGAAGGCATAGGCGTAATACTGGATTTTGTTATATCGCATTTCCCGAAGGACAGCTTCGGCCTGTACGAGTTTGACGGAGCCCCTCTTTACGAATATTCCGACCCCTCTAAGCAGGAGCACAAGGGCTGGGGCACAAGGGTGTTCGACTACGGGCGCCCCGAGGTAAACTCCTTCCTTATGTCGGCGGCGGCTTTCTGGCTGGACTACTATCATATAGACGGCTTAAGGCTGGACGCCGTGGCGTCTATGCTTTATCTTGACTACGACCGCAAGGAGGGCGAGTGGCACCCCAACGCCCAGGGCGGCAACTATAACCTCGAGGCGATCGAGTTTATTCAAAAATTCAACCGCACCATCCTTACAAAGTACCCCCACGCCGTTATGATAGCCGAGGAATCGACTGCCTTCCCCATGGTGACCATGCCACCCTCGGTAGGCGGGCTTGGCTTCAACTATAAATGGAATATGGGCTGGATGAACGACATCCTTACCTACGAGAGCATAGACCCCTTCTTCAGGAAGGGCGCCCACGACAAGCTTACATTCTCGATAACCTACGCCTTCAGCGAAAACTTCATTCTGCCCTTTTCGCACGACGAGGTTGTGCACGGCAAGGGCTCGATGATATCGAAGATGGAAGGAAACTACGCCGAGAAATTCGCGGCGCTCAAGGCCCTTTATGTGTACCAATTCACGCATCCCGGCAAGAAACTCAACTTCATGGGCAACGAGTTCGGGCAGTTTATTGAGTGGGACTACCGCAAGGAGCTCGATTGGATGCTTCTCGAGTACGAAAGCCACGCGAAGCTTAAGGATTTCTGTAAGGCGCTCAATAAATTGTACCTTAGCGAAAAGCCCCTGCACGAGCTGGATTCGCAGCCCGAGGGCTTCCGCTGGATAGTGATGGACGACAAGACGCAGAATGTTATCGCCTATTACAGGTCGGACTCCGCGGGCAACAAGATAATAGTAATAATAAGCTTTTCGGATGTGCTTCGCAAGGGCTACTGCTTCGGCGTGCCCGAGGCCGGCAAGTATAAGGTAATTCTGAATACAAACGCCAAAGAGTTCGGCGGCGAAACGGCGATTAAGGAAGCATACGAGTCGGAATCCGTACCGATGCACGGCTTTAACAACATACTCACGATAGACTTAGAAGGCAACAGCGCGCTTATATTAAAGTTAATAAAGGAGGAATGATATGTTTAGCAGAAAAGAATGCGTCGCCATGCTGCTCGCGGGCGGGCAGGGCACGCGTCTTGGCGTTCTTACCCAAAAGGTCGCCAAACCGGCAGTTCCCTTCGGGGGCAAGTACAGGATTATAGACTTTACCCTTTCAAACACTATAAACTCCGGCATTGATACGATAGGCGTGCTGACGCAGTATCAGCCTTTCGAGCTGAACCAATATATAGGTAACGGCCAGCCCTGGGACCTCGACAGGCTTAACGGCGGCGCCTTTGTCCTTCCTCCCTACCAGAAAGCCAAATCGGGCGAGTGGTATAAAGGTACCGCCAACGCCATCTACCAGAACATAGACTTTGTGGACAGGTACAACCCCGAGTATGTGCTTATACTCTCGGGCGACCACATCTACAAAATGGATTACAGCAGGATGCTTGCCTTCCACAAGCTTTCTAACGCGGACTGCACGATAGCCGTAATAAATGTGCCCATCGAGGAAGCCAGCCGCTTCGGCATTATGAACACCCGCCCCGACGGCAGGATTTACGAGTTTGAGGAAAAGCCGAAAAACCCCAAGTCCACAAAGGCCAGCATGGGCATATACATCTTCACCTGGGAGAAGCTTAAAAAATACCTGATCCTGGACGAGGAGGATAAGAACAGCTCCAACGACTTCGGCAAAAACATCATACCCGCTATGCTTGAGGCGGGCGAGAGGATGTTTGCCTACGAGTTCTCGGGCTATTGGAAGGATGTTGGCACAATAAGCTCGCTTTGGGAAGCCAATATGGACCTTTTGGACGCCTCATCCGAGATAAATTTGAAAAACAAGGATTGGAAGATATACGCCCGTAACGCCGCCGAGCCGCCGCACTTCATAGGCGAGAAGGCCTCCCTTATAAACAGCGTTATAAGCGAGGGCGCCAATATCGACGGCAAGGTGGAAAATTCAATTATCTTCACGGGCGTGACCATAGAGGAAGGCTCAAGGGTTACAAACAGCATAATAATGCCCGACGCCCACATCAAAAAAGGCGCGGTAGTAGACCACGCCATAGTCGGGTGGAACACCGTGATAGGCGAGGGCTCGGTAATAGGCGAGCCGCAGGACGGGCCCGTCGGAGGCGAGTGGAAGATAGCCGTTATGCCGCCCGACACCGTATTCGGCAGCGGCACAATCGTCAAGGCCGGCGAAATGGCAGGAGGTAAATAAGATGAATAACAAGATGATGAGCGTTTTGTTCGCCTCGGGCAACGAAAGCAAACTTAACGAGCTTACTCTGCACCGCACCACGGCCTCCCTGCCTTTCGGCGGCAGGTACAGGCTGATAGACTTTGCCCTCTCCAACCTCGTAAATTCCAACATAACGAGGATAGGCATAATAACCCGCAACAATTACAGCTCGCTTATGGACCACATCCGCATGGGCAGAGATTGGGACTTAAACCGCAAAAACAGCGGTATAGCCGTATTCCCTCCCTTCGTGCTTAACACCGCCCGCGAGGTTTATAAAGGAAAGATAGAGGCTATCTACACCATACTTGACTTTATAAAGAGGGCGCCCGAAGATTATGTAGTTGTAAGCAACTGCAATGTGGCGGCAAACATCGACATTGTAAAGGTTCTTAACACACATATCGAAAAGAAGGCCGATGTCACCGTACTTTGCCACAAAGCAAAAGTGAATTCGTCCTTAAGGGTGGTTATCACCGAAAATACAGAAGGGTTTATAAGCGATTTGCACTTCGAGGAAACCCCGAGCGAAGAGGACAAGCTGATTTCCCTGAATATCTATGTTCTCCGCAAGGATTTGCTTATAGAGTATGTCGAGAACGCGTACAGCAGGGGGCATGTCGACTTCGAGAAGGATATCCTTTTCAAGGAAGTGGAAAACGGCAGGCTTTACGCTTACAAGGTGGAGGGCTACGCCGCCATAGTCGACGATGTAAAGACCTACTATGCCGAGAGCATGAGGCTGCTCGAGAGGTGCGTCCGCGAGGAACTTTTCGGCAGCGAAGCAAAAATCTACACAAAGGTTAAAGACAGCGTGCCCACCGTGTACGGCAAAAACTGCAAGGTTACAAACTCGCTTATCGCCGACGGCTGCGTAATTAACGGCACGGTTGAAAACTCCATACTCTTCCGTAATGTCCGAATACAAGAGGGCGCCGTTGTTAAAAACAGCATCATAATGGAGGACGGCGTCGTGATGGAAAACAGCACATTGGCTTACGCCATCACCGACAAGAATGTAACGATAAGGGAAAACAGGCAGATTTCGGGCTTTTTGACATACCCGATAGTCATAGTCAAAAACAAGGTGGTTTAGTTCCCGCCAAAATATAAGGAGGGCAAAATGAAAATACTGTTTGCGGCATCCGAGGCCGACCCGTTCATAAAGACGGGCGGGCTTGGCGATGTGGCGGGCGCGCTTCCGAGGGCGCTTGCCTCAGAAGGGCAGGATATAAGGGTCATACTTCCCCTTTACGAGGATATCCCCTTTAAGTATCGCGAAAAGATGGTGTTTCTGGGCGCCACGGATGTCTGGCTGGGATGGCGCCGCCAATACGCGGGGGCGCTTTGCCTTAAGCAGGACGGAGTGACCTATTACTTTGTGGACAACGAGTATTACTTCAAAAGAAGGGGTATTTACGGCTTCTACGACGACGGAGAGAGGTTTGCCTTCTTCGCAAAGGCCGTGCTCGAGCTGATGTCGGTTACTGGATTTTATCCCGATGTGCTGCATGTTAACGACTGGCAGAGCGCCCTTGCGCCGCTGATGCTGGATGTATTCTACCGCGACAGGTCGGAGTACGCGAACATAAGGACGATGCTTACCATCCACAACATAGAGTTCCAAGGCAACATGGACAAGTTTGTTATAGGCGATGTGTTCGGGCTTCCCGAAAGCCACGCAAAAATAGCCGAGTACAAGGGCGACGCCAATATGCTTAAGGCGGGCATCGAGTCCGCGGACAAGGTTGTTACCGTGTCGCCTACATACGCCAAAGAGATATTGGACCCCTACTTTGCCTACGGGCTGGAGCATATCCTGCAGGAGAGGCAGTATAAGCTAAGCGGCATCCTTAACGGCATAGACACCGTAAAATACGACCCGCTTAAGGATAAGGCCCTGTTCCAGAATTACTCGGCTAAGAGCCTCGCCCGCAGAAAGAAAAACAAGGCGGGGCTGCAAACGCTTATCGGGCTGCCCCAATGCGATAAGCCCTTAATAGGTATGGTAACAAGGCTTACAAGCCAAAAGGGCATAGACCTGCTGCTGCATGTTATAGAGGATATCCTCGTGATGGATTTGCAGCTTGTAATACTCGGCACGGGCGACTGGAAATATGAGAACGCTTTGCAGGAGCTCGCGGCGAGGTACCCCAAGAAACTGGCGGCCATAATAAGCTTCAGCGCCGACCTCGCTTCCAAGATTTACGCGGGTTCGGACATATTCCTTATGCCCAGCAAGTACGAGCCCTGCGGTCTTTCGCAGCTTATAGCCATGCGCTACGGCTCTGTGCCCGTCGTAAGGGAAACGGGCGGGCTTAAGGATACCGTAATACCGTACAACCCCACCGACGGTACGGGCACGGGATTTACATTCAAAACCTACAATGCCTACGATATGCTTGACGCCGTAAGGCGCGCTGTGGCAACATATGAGAACGGCGAGGAATGGAAAAAGATAATGTCAAACGCCATGTCCGCAGACCCCTCGTGGGACAAATCCGCCAGAGACTATATCGAGGTTTATAAGTCAATACTAAACAAGTAGATAAAATTTAGCTATAAAACAAACAGATAAAATTTCGCTCACTAAGGAGTAACCGGAAAATAAATGTATAACCTTAACAAAGAAGAACTGAAGAATCTTATTAAGCTTAAGCTTGCCGGAGTTTTCGGCGTAAAATACGACGAGGCGGGCGAAAACCTTATGTACCGCGCCCTTTGCCTTGTCGCCAAGGACTTGCTTACCCAAAAGAGGCTGGAATTCAAAAACAAGGTCTACGAGCAGGGGGCAAAGCAGGTTTATTATATGTCGATGGAGTTCCTGCTAGGGCGCTCCCTGAGGAACCACCTTTACAACATGGGGCTTCTGGACACCGCCTCGGGCGCCGTTTCGGAGCTTGGGTACGATATAAATAAGCTTATCGAGATAGAGCCCGACGCAGGGCTCGGTAACGGCGGTTTGGGAAGGCTTGCCGCGGCTTATATGGACAGCCTTACCTCGCTGGGATACGCCGCGGGCGGCTTCAGCATCCGTTACGATTACGGCATTTTCAAGCAAAAGATAGTGGACGGCTGGCAGATGGAGATGCCCGACGACTGGCTGCAGGGCGGCGATGTATGGCTAAACCGCCGCAGCGATGTCTTTGAAGTCAAATTCGGCGGCACGCTGGAGGAAAGGTGGGAAAACGGCCGCCTTATAGTCGAGCAGAAAAACGCCACCACCATACTCGCCATCCCCTACGATATGAACATAAGCGGCTACGGAAGCGACGCCGTTAACACGATACGCCTGTGGAGCGCCAAAGCGCCCGTCGAGCTGGATATGACGCTTTTCAGCAGGGGCGAGTATGTAAAATCCATTGAAGCGAAAGCGATGGCGGAGGCTATCTCCAAGGTTTTGTACCCCGCCGACAACCACATAGAAGGAAAGTCGCTAAGGCTTAAGCAGCAGTATTTCTTTGTTTCGGCAAGCATGCAGACCGTCGTGAGAAGGCACTTAAGGCACAACAATTCCCTGGACAGCCTGCCCGACAAGGTCGCAATACACATAAACGACACTCACCCCGCCTTGTGCA
This sequence comes from Christensenella sp. UBA3944, assembly GCA_002385605.1. Classification (GTDB taxonomy): domain Bacteria; phylum Bacillota; class Clostridia; order Christensenellales; family DTU072; genus Firm-09. The sequence goes on along the minus strand of DGDU01000046.1, from coordinate 18,685 downwards.
TACCAGAGCTTATGAGGCTTCTTATGGATGAGCACGGCTACGGCTGGGACGACGCGTGGAGAATCGTAACCCAAACGGTATCCTACACCAACCACACGGTTATGCAGGAAGCCCTCGAGAGATGGCCGCAGGATTTGTTTGAGATGCTGCTGCCCCGTATAACCCAAATCATAAAGGAAATAAACAAGCGCTACTGCGAGGAGCTGTGGCAGGTTTACCCCGGCGACTGGGACAGGATTGCCCGCAACGCCATCGTAAGCCACGGCGAGATAAGGATGGCAAACCTCTGCCTTGCCGCCTCGCATACCGTAAACGGCGTTTCGGCTTTGCACAGCGACATTCTTAAAAACCTCATTTTTGCCGACTACTACAAGGCCGCCCCGCAGAAGTTTACCAATGTCACAAACGGCATAACCCACCGCAGGTGGACGGCGGAGGCCAACCCCCTTCTCACAAACTACCTTAAAGAAATAATAGGGGACGGCTTCCTGAGGGACGCCGCCGAGCTTGAGAAACTTATGGCGTACCACGGCAACGGGGATGTCCTCAAAAACCTTGCCGCCATCAAGCGCGCAAATAAGGTGAGGCTTTCTAATTATATCCTTAAGACCAACTGCGTGAGCGTAAGCCCCGACGCTATATTCGATGTCCAGGTAAAGCGCCTGCATGAGTACAAGAGGCAGCTCCTTAACGCCCTGCACATAATGGATTTGTATTCGAGGCTTAAGGAAAACCCCGACCTCGATATCACGCCGAGGGTGTTCATATTCGGCGCGAAGGCGGCAAGCTCGTATTATATGGCAAAGCAGATAATCCGGCTTATAAATATGCTGGGCGAACAGATAAACCGCGACAAGAGCATAAAGGATAAGCTTAAGGTTGTGTTCCTCGAGAATTACTGCGTAAGCCTCGCCGAGCTTATTATGCCGGCCGCCGAGATTTCGGAGCAGATCAGCATAGCGGGCAAGGAAGCCAGCGGCACGGGCAATATGAAGTTTATGATAAACGGCGCCGTGACGATGGGCACCATGGACGGCGCGAATGTCGAGATTTTCGAGAGGGTCGGGAAAGATAACATCTTTATCTTCGGGCTTTCGGCGGAGGAAGCCGAGAGCTTAAGGCCTTATTACAGCCCATCCGAGTACTACGCCCACGACTGCCGCATACAAAAGCACATAGAAACCCTGAGAAGCGGGGTTAACGGCGTAAGCTTCAACGAGCTTGCCGACAGCCTTGTTTTGGGGCAGCAGGGCTTTGCCGACCCGTATATGGTGCTTGCCGACTTCGCCTCGTATGTGGAGGCGCAGGGCAAGGCGGACGAGGCCTATAAAGACTTTGTAAGGTTCAACAATATGTCCCTTGTGAACATTGCCAAGGCGGGATTCTTTGCCGCCGACAGAAGCGTAGAGGAGTACGCCTCCCGTATCTGGCGCCTGCAAAAAGTCAAATAACCATGACGATGTTCGATTCCAAAGACACAAGATTTAAGACGCCCTTCGGCGCCGCCTCCACCGACGAAAAAATTACCATCAACTTTTTCGCCGAAAAAAGGAGGGAGCCCAAGGGCGTTTTTATGGTTATAAGAGGGGCTTTAAGCGCCAGGATCGAGCTTGAAAAAGTAAGAGAGGACGGGGAATACATACACTATTCGACCGAATTTTCGGTGCCCTCTGCGGGTATCGCCTACTTCCGTTTCGAGATTTCCACCGACTACGGCTTCCTGTTTGTGGGAAGGGACAGAGAGGGTAAAGCGATAATCGGCGACTGGCTGCCCGAGTGGCAGCTAACCGTTTACGAGAAGGGTTACAGCACGCCCGAATGGATAAAAGGCGGGCTGATATACCACATTTTCGCCGATCGTTTCGCGCGCGTTGAAGATAACAGAAAACCGCGTTTTGGGTATCTGAAAGGTTGGAATGAGGATGTTGAAGTCCACAAAGAGGATGGAAGCTACGACGCTGACGATTTCTTCGGAGGCAACATAAAGGGCATACTTTCCCGCCTGGATTACCTCGAGAGCCTGGGGGTTACGGCGATATATCTTTCGCCCATTTTCGAGTCCTCCTCCAACCACCGCTACGACACGGGCGACTACTTCAAGGTCGACGGGCTGTTCGGCACCGAAGAGGAATTCAAGTGGTTAATCGATGAGTGCAGATCGAGAGGGATAGGCATAATTCTGGACGGCGTGTTTAACCACACGGGCTGGGACAGCATCTATTTCAACAAGTTCGGCAGGTACCCTTCCCTTGGCGCCTATCAGTCGCCCTCGAGCCCCTATCATGACTGGTTCAGCTTTTATCACTTCCCCGACGGCTACGCCTGCTGGTGGGGTGTTAAGAATGTGCCCTCGGTTAAAAGGGACTCGAAAGGCTTCCAGGACTTTATAGCCGGCCGCGGCGGGGTGATAGACAAGTGGGCTTCCCTCGGCGTAAGCGGGTGGCGGCTGGATGTCGTGGACGAATTGTCCTCCGATTTTGTAAAAAGAATACGCTGCGCCGTAAAGCGGCACGGCGAGGAAAGCCTGGTGATAGGCGAGGTATGGGAGGACGCCAGCACAAAGGTGAGCTACGGCGAAAGAAGGGAGTACTTGCTCGGCAAAGAGCTGGACGGCGTAATGAATTACCCCTTCAGGACGGCGATATTGGCGTTTGTGAAAGGCGGCCCGGCGGAGGATTTTTGCGCCAAAGTTAACGAAATAATCGAAAATTACCCAAAGCAGTCCCTGGACTGCTGCATGACGCTGATAGGCACTCATGACACCGTGCGGGCGGTTACCGAGCTTGCCGGCGTGCCCCTGCCGCACACAAAAAAGGAGCGAAGGGACTTCAGGCTTGCTCCCGAACAATACGCCAAAGCAAAAAAGAGGCTGATGACTGCGGCGGCGATACAGTACTTTTTGCCGGGGGTGCCCAGCCTTTATTACGGCGACGAAACCGCCCTCGAGGGATGCGAGGACCCCATGAACCGCAGGCCTTACCCGTGGGGCAGCCAAGACAAAGAAACCGTGGAATTTTACAAAAAATTAGGGCAGATACGCAAAAAATACCGCCCCGATTTCATCGCCCACACCCTCGCGAAAGCCGAAGGCGGGCTGCTGAAAATAGAACGGCCGAGCCTCGTTTTGTACGCGAATTCCTCGCCGCGGCCCGCGCCGATCGCGCCTTCGTACGACCTTCTGAGCGGCAAAACGGTATATGAGGTTGCCCCGGGCGAAGCGGTTATTTGCACAAGGCAATAACGCTTGCCGCGGCGCGGGCGTTTTTGAAGTTTATATGAAAACCATGCGGGCGCCGAGTGAAGGAGCGCCCGCTTCCACATTTCCCTATATTCTTTTAGTAATAATATAGTAAAAACAGCGCATATTTCCTTGCAAATCGTTATCCCTCTGTTATAATAAGCTTGTATATATAGGGCGCGGCGCAAGCCCCGCCCTTCAGAGGTGTATGATATGTCAAAATCAGTACGAATAGCGGCCACGATCTTCATTTTAATTGCGCTACTGCTCGGTGTTACCGCTTGCTCTTCCAATGCCTCGACGGTTACGGGTATCCATCTCACCGGCGAATACCGCAATGTTTACATCGTCGGCGAGGACTTCGATGTCTCCGGCATGGAGCTTCTTGTAGAAAAAAGCGACGGCACGACTTCGACGGTAAAGCTCGCGGATATCCGCGACGAGGTTAAAATCCTCAATGTCCGCACAGACAGGATTGCCGACCAGCTCGAGATTGTTATCGAGTACAAGAAGCAGCGCACCACCTTCAAGATCGATGTCGTGGACGCCAAGTCCGACGAAAACAAGGTTAATGTTATTTTCGACCTAAACATACCCTCTTTAAGCCCCCAAGAAAGAGTATTTGAGGAAAGAAAGGTTTACCAGCTTGACAAACTGGAAGCCCCCGCCTCTATGCCTGCCCGCGAGGGTTACGCCTTCGACGGCTGGTTTAAAGACACCGCGTTAAAAAACCCCTGGAATTTCCAGGCCGATAAAGTAGTACTCACCTCCGAAAACACAAACAATACCGTATACCTCTATGCCAAATGGACGCCTTACTGCACGGTTACCTTCTACAAGATAACCCCCGAAGGCGACGAAGTTTTTGTAGCCTCCAGAAAGATCAAGAAAGGCGACTCCTTAACCGACTTCCCCAACATCCCCATCGCCCCCGGAGAAGAAAAGTACACCTACGAGTGGGATTACAGCAGCTACGACAGCATCATCCAGGATGTCGTCATTTACTCCAAGCCTCCCGTGCTAAAGACATACAGGGTCGAGTTTATGGATTACATAAACAATGTGCCGCAGGTACTGTATACCTTCGACAATGTGCCCTACGGCACCGACCTCCTGGACCCCGCCACAAGGCTTTCGCTGCCCAACGGCGCGCAGGTCGAGCCCTGGCCCATCATAAGGGATCAGCTTAGGCCCAACAACAGGGTAAACGATGTCTTCACCGAGTCCTGGGAATACAAAGGGGGCGTATATTCGATTCACAGCGCCGACGCGAACAACCCGCTTAAGAATGTAACCCAAAATATGCAGCTTTTCGCCAATTACAGGCTTAAGACCTTCACGGTTACCTTCAACCTCAACTACCCCGGCGCGGCAAACCCGCCCGCGCCCCAGGTTGTGCCATACAACACCCCCGCCAAAAACATAGCGGTGGACAGAGCGGGCTACGAGTTTGACGGCTGGTTCAAGGAGCCAGAAGGCAGAAGGCAATGGGACTTCAACAAAGAAATGGTGACCTCCGATGTCGTGCTGTATGCCAAATGGACAAAGCTTAACACCGTAAACTACTATGCCGTTTACTACGGCGACGCCATTATTTTGGGACAAAAGGCCCCCGCCCTGGACAGCTCGAGCAAAGACAATTTCGACCTCAACGGGCAATGGAAAGACACCAACGGCAACCTCATATTTGCCGGCAACACCATGACCGCCGCCCAGACAGCGGGCGACGGCACCGTGTATAATTACATCAAAAACGGCGACACCGTACTTTACACAAGAGTGCTTATCGCGCAAAAAACGCTGCGCACGGGCACCTCGGCCTCCAATCCGCCCACAACCGACGGCAAGGTGGTGCTTGACGGCTACACCGCGCTGTGGAGCGGCTCGGCCACGAATGTAAACGAGGACCGCGACATTTACGCTTACTACACGATTAAGACTTATACCGTAAGGTTTATGGACGGCGACAAGCTGATTTGCGAAATCAGGGATGTGCCGCACAACACCTCGGTTTTACCGCCCGACTCCGAAGCCGCGGCGAGGGTTTACAGGGACGCCTTCACCAACCACATAGCCGCTTTCAGGCAGGGCTATAACTTCGGCGGCTGGAGCACCAACGAATATCTGAATGTAATAAGAAACACC
>DGDU01000046.1:1521-13185 GCA_002385605.1 Christensenella sp. UBA3944 | reverse complement strand
ATTCGAGGGATACATACTTCGACTCGGTGTTAAGCCTCGGCAGGCCGACAAGGGAAGGCTACGAGTTTGACGGCTGGTACACCACCCCCACATATCTGCCCGGCAGCGAGTGGCAGGATAACAGCAGGGTGAATGTAACATCTAAATTGGACCTCTACGCCAAATGGGTAAGGCTTTATACCGTAACCTTCATGGATAACGGCCAGATTGTCGCCAAGCGCACCGTGCGCGAGGGTTCGGCTCTTACCGACATACCCGCCGTGCCCGAGATAGAGGGCAAGAACGGCTTCTGGAGAGAGGACGGCAACGAGCCCGTGTTCTCCAACATCCGCCGCGACATGACCCTCACCGCCGTTTACACCGACAAGATATTTACCGTATACTTCAAAAACGGCAACTACGAAAATTACTACTTCCTTAGCGGGGTGAGGTATAACTCGACGGTAACCGCCCCCGCCTCGCCCAAAGACCCCTCGCAGGCAACCCCCGGCGAGGATATAGAAAGCGTGGGCTTCGTGTTCGCGGGCTGGACGGTAGCCGGGCTTACGGGCTATGTAAACTTCTCGACATACCTCATCAAGCAGGATACCATTTTTATAGCCGCTTACACCAAGCGCAAGTTTACCGTCAAGTTTGTCGACAGCGAATACGACATAAACGGCATCGTCTACGATGAAGTACTTGTGGAGTATCAGGGCAAGGCCACGCCGCCCACAAGGCAGCCCCTTAAGGACGGCAAAAACTTCATCGGCTGGGCAACCGATAAAAACGCCGAGCGCCCGCCCGCCGTTCCCGAATACAACTATGTCGAAGGCGATATGATCTTGTACGCCCTCTACACCGATAAGGAATACAAGGTAGACTTCAAGAGCATGCACGACAACCGGACATGGGCGTCTGTTACTGTCGTGCACGGCAGGTACGCGGCGTACCCCGAGGAAGCCGAGCTTCCCACAAACGAAGGCTATACCTTTGTAGGGTGGAACTTCGATTTTACCACCCCCATAACCTCGAACATCACTATTTACGCCCAGTGGGAGAAAAACCAATACACCATAATCTTCGATACGAGAGGCGGCTCGCCCGTTGAGCCCATTCTGGTAACTCATGGCTCCTACGCCACGCCTCCCGCCCAGCCCGTGTACGAAAATATGGCTTTCCTCGGCTGGTATCTGGACGAAACATACACCCAGCTTTACAACTTCGACGCCCCCGTAACCCACGGCTTCACGCTGTACGCCAGGTGGTCGGAGTATGTCGCGGGATACGGCGACATCGTTTATAGCCTAAACAGCGACGGCTCGGGCTATACCGTTATAAGCGCCAACCCCGAGGCTTTGGCCGTAAAGATAGACAACTTCTTTAACAACAAGCCCGTAACCTCGATAGGCAGCGGCGCGTTTATAAATAACACCAGGCTGCAGGTAATTATCCTGCCCAACACGCTTCAGACGATAGGCGCGAACGCCTTCTCGGGGTGCACCAACCTCACCTACATAGAGATACCCGCGACGGTAAAATCGATAGGCGACAACGCCTTTAACGGCTGCGTCAAGCTGGCGACGGTGAAATTCGCCGAAAACCCGCAGCTTACCTCGATAGGCAACAACGCCTTTATGAACGCACAAAAGCTTACTAACCTCACCCTGCCCGATTCGCTCACGACGATAGGCGCGGGCGCGTTCTTCAATAACACCTCTCTGCAAAGCCTTACAATACCCCAGAGGGTAACCTCGATAGGCGCCTACGCCTTCGAGAACTGCTCGGGGCTCAAATACATACTGTTCCAGAGGTCTTCCCCCGCCTCGCTGGGCGAGGGCGCCTTCGACGGCGTCACCTTAAGCTTCCGCATCTATGTGCCCGACACCCTCGCCTACGGCAACAGCTCCGACGACGACTGGAGGGCCGTGGCGGCAAGAGGCATCATCTGCCCCTCGTCGCAGATTTCCTCCGGCTGGTACTATAACATTATTACCACGGGCCCGCACGCCGGCAAACTCAGGCTTATGCACTACCTCGGCAACGACACCGATGTAACCGTGCCCACCGCGCTTAACGCCGACGGTATCGTGCGTACGGTATACTCGATGGGCGATTACCTGTTCGACGGTAAGGTAACCGTATTCAGGTTCAACTCGGATATGCCTCTTTCGGCAAACACCTTCGGCGCCGCCGACAACCTTGCCCACCTCGTCGTGAGCATAATGGACGGCCCCAACCAGAGAGAGCTCCTCAACGCCAACATCACTTACATAAGAAACGCCTTCGAGAATATAGCAAGCCTTAACGAGCTTAGCATCTCGGCGGTGGATACATTAAGGAATCTCTTCGGCAATGTCAACCCGCCCGCCAGCCTCAAGAAAGTAAACATTCTTAACGACCGCACCTCGCTGCCCGCGAATATGTTCTATAACGCCATGCATATCGAGGAGGTCACCATACCCGCCGCGATAGAGGTTATAGGCAATTACGCCTTCTACGGCTGCTACAGCCTGACGACGGTAACCATCGCCCCCGGCAGCCAGCTTAACCACATAGGCGCAAGCGCGTTTGAAAACTGCGTAAGCCTTATGCACATCGGCCTGCCCTCTACCGTAAATAAGATAGAAAGCGACGCCTTTAAGGCAACGCCCTTTATCGCAAACGCCACCGAAGAGTTTGTCGTGCTGGGCAACGGCATACTTTACGCTTACCGCGGCAACGCCGAAATAGTCATGCTTCCCAAAGAGATAAGGCAGATAAACGAAAACGCCTTCCGCGGCGCTTCGTTAAGAAGCTTTATGTTCGAGGAAGGCTCCGTCCTTACGAGCGTGGGCAATTACGCCTTCGCCGAGGCGGTAAACCTCGAGCACGCCATATTCCCCGAAACGATGGCGGCGATAGGCGAGGGCGCCTTCTACAACGCCCGCAAGCTTGCGAAGCTGGTGCTTTTCTTCAACAGTATGGCGGGCTCCCGCATCTACATCGCCAACACCACCAACATATTCACGGGCTGCATGCAGTCGCTTGAAATCTATGTTACCACCTCGAGCAGGGAGAAATTCCTCGAGCCCGATAACAACTGGGAGCAGATAGTCCGCGCCCAGCTCGGTAACCCCTCGTGGAGCAACCTGTTCGCGGGTAACCTCTTCTACGGCGACTACTGGATTTATGACAATACCAACTCCAACATTACTCTTATACAATACTACGGCCCCGATAAGGACCTCGTCATACCATCCCGCATAGGCAACGCCGATGTCATAAGGCTCGCTAACTACATCGTCCCCCGCAATGTGAGGACGCTTAGCTTCAGCGTGGGCGTATACGCCGACCCCAAGGTATTCGGCGCTCTCAACGGGCTCACCGAAATAACCATAAGGGACGCCCTTCCCAGGCCTTCCGGCGAAGGCGCCGCAGACCCCTTCAGGATGAACAAGGACTATATCTACGATATGGTTAATGCCAACAAGGGGCTTACGACTATAGTTACGGGCGGCAAACTTAGCATTTCCGCCATCCTTGGCGACAGGTTGCCCCCCGCGCATATCACGACCGTGAAAATCTTCGAAGGCGAAACCACTCTCGCCCGCGAGATGTTTAAGGATTGTATAAACATTATTAATATAGAGTTGCCCTCCTCGCTTACCGAGGTAGGCGCCAACGCCTTTACGGGCAGCGGCTGGGAGAACGCCTACGAGGGCGACTTCGTGATAATACTCAAGGACCTTGACGGCAGGGGCCTTCTCGTAAGCTACAAGGGAAGCGACAAGCATGTCGTGCTGCCCTGGGAGATTAAGGCCATAAACCGCAACCTCTTTGAGAATAACGAATTTGTCGAAATAATAACCGCCTCTAACCTGCTTGCCATATACGACAGGGCTTTCGCGGGCGCAAAGGCGCTTAGCAAGATTATAATTAAAGGCAACGCGCCCTCCTTCGGAAGCCAGGTGTTCGACGGGCTAATGGCAGGCTCGCAGCTGTTTGTGGACGCCGAAAAGACAGGGCAGTATCCCTCCGCGGCGGCGCTCGGAATCTCCGTCGTTCCCAACAACATAACGGAGATAGGCGATTATATGCTCGAGGTAACGGGCGCGGCTACGGCTGTGCTCATACAGTACACGGGCAACCGGACAACTGTCGAGATACCCGCTTTTGTGGGCGGATACGAGATAGTGTCCATAGGCAACCACGCCCTGTATTCCGTTGTTGCCAACCTTACCTTCCGGGCATCGGATATACTCACGGAATACTCGTTTGGAAACCTCAAGCGCCTTGTTTCGGTAACCATACTTGACACAAACAACATCCTTTGCGGCAGGGATAACATCTACAACCTGGTAGCCAACAACCCCGGGCTGACCAGGATAGCCTACAACGGCGGCGATATAAAACTTGTGGATTTGATTAACGGAGAGCAACTGCCCGCGCATGTAAGGACAGTCGAGGTCATACCCGGCTCGGCTTCGATAATAGCCGGAATGCTTCAGGGCTGCGTAAATGTCACCGAGATAATACTGCCCTTGTCTGTCAAGACGGTAGGCTTGTACGCCTTTGAGAACACGGCGTGGTACAACGCCCAGCCCAACTATGTGGTAATCCTTGACGGCTACCTCTACCGCTACAAGGGGCAGGAGTCCACCGTAACCATACCCAATACCGTTAAGGTGATAGGCCCTTACGCCTTCGCCACCACATCAAACGGCGTAATCTGGGAAGGCAACAACTTTATAAAGGCCGTCAGATTCCAAAGCGGCAGCGCCGCAACAACAATGCTTTCAAAGGCCTTCTATAACTGCAGCCTGCTTGCCAAGATAGATATGCCCTACACCCTCACCAACATAGCCGTTGACGCCTTCGAGGGCACAGGTATGAGGACCGAGAACAACACCCTTATAGCCACCGGCGACAGGGGCGACGCCCTTATAAAGTATTACGGCACGGCTTCGACCTATGAGCTTCCGGGCGGCATAAACACCATAAACGCCGAGGCCTTCAAGGGCAACGCAAGCATAACAAAACTTATAATACCTTCCGACAGCCTGCTTGTGACGATAGGCGCTTCGGCCTTCGAAAACTGCGTAAACCTTACTTCGGTACAGATAAGAAGGGGCGGCGCCCTTGAGGATGTAACCACGATCTTCGACCTTGATTATATTGAGGATATAGGCGCCGACGCCTTTAAGGACACCCCGTGGTTCAGCACTTCTGCGGCAAAATACATATTCGGCAACGGCAGGCTGCTTCTTGCCAAGAGCGCGGGCGAGTACATCGTGCTTTCGGACGAGGATAAACCCGCGGGATTTGAACTTAATATGATTTCCTCGGGCGCCTTTGCCTCGGCGGCCTCGACAAAGCTGTTTGTCAATATGATTTCGCCGCTAACCCTGGGCATCGGGGCCTTGAATACCTTCGAAACCGTCTATGTGCCTTACGACCTGTACGGCATGTTCGCCACGGCGTGGAGCGCCTACGGGCAGAAGATAGCCCCCGCGCATGTAGCCGACGGCTCTTTCGTGACGGCTGACGGCACCCTTATTTATACAAACAAGACCGCCTCCGTCATAGCGCTTACGGACAGGCATGTCGTAACAAGGATTGCCGCGGGCGCCTTTAACGGCTCGGCTGCGGTATCCCTCCTTATTACCTCTTATACCCCGCCCGCGCTTGAGGGAAGCCTGGGCTCGGTAAGCGCGATTTATGTGCCCGCACCCGCCGTAAACGATTATAAGGCGGCGTGGCCGGCACACGCTTCCAAGATAACGGCGTATTCGCAGGATGGCAATTTAGTCATATTCGGCGATACCCTCTATCAATGCAGCGACGACAATGAGGTTGTCTATGTGCCGGAGGGCGTCCGCAAGATAGCGGGACACGCATTCGCGGGCACGACAAAGATTAAATTTATATACTTCCCCGCCTCGGTAACCGAGGTCGCGCCGTTTGCCTATATCGGGCTTTCCAACGCAGTAGTGGCAACCGGAGCCGCGGATATAAGCAACTGGTCTCCCGACTTCGCGCAGAATGTGCTGGGCATCCATACCTCTCTATCCGGCGCAGATCTCAGGAGCGGCGACTATGTCTCCAAGCCTGTGATGGGCGGAAGGACAATAATCCGCTATTTAGGTTCGGAGTCCTTCCTCACCCTGCCGCAGACGCTTAGCGGCGAGGCGCTGTACGGAATAGAATCCAAAGCCTTCGCGGGCAATCCCCAGCTTCTTAGGGTCATAATTCCCGCAGGCGTCGAGCAGATTGCGGTAAACGCCTTCTTCGGCAGCCCGTATCTTACCGTTATCGTCCTAAAGTCGTCCCAGCCCGCGGGCTATCAGAACGGCTGGAATAACGGTGTGGCCGAAAGCTACTTCGCCGAAGGCGCCATCCTTAACGACGCGAGCGGCAATCAGTTTATAATGTCGGGCGGCGGCGCAGTGCTTATAAAGGCTGCCAACCTCGAGACAATGACGCTTTCCTTTACCTATACCATAAGGAGAATAGCGGCAAACGCCTTTGCCGAGGCCCCGGCGCTTCGCGTTGTAAGGATACCCGAGAGCGTGTCCAACGCGGGCGAATATGCCTTCAGGGGCTGCAGGAATACCCTTGTCCTTCTGGACGCCGCGCAGGTTCCCGTAGGCTGGGCGCAGGGCTGGAGCGAGTATGTGCTTGGCTACTACACCAACGCCTCGGCATCCGCCGAAAGGACGACCGCCGACGGCTTCAGGGTTATACTGTACAACAACGCCCTTGTGGTGGTAGGGTACACCGGCACCGCCGAGAATGTAGTAATACCCAACGAAATACCCTTCACTCCGACCAGCACCTACCGGGTAACCGAGATAGCGCCTTACGCTTTCTATAACAATACCAATATCACATCGGTTACCCTGAACGCCGATATGCAGAAGATAAGCGCTTACGCCTTCGCCGGCTGCACGGCTCTCGAAAGCTTCACCTTTAACAACAACCTTGTTTACATCGGCTGGAACGCGTTCGGCGGCAACCCCTGGCTTAACAACGGGGATTGGATAATAAGGCAGGATAAGCTTTACCTCTATGCCGCTTCTTATAATGCCGCCATCGTGCCCGACGGAGTAACCTCGATTATCGACGGCGCCTTCTCTACGGGCGCGGCGAGGTTTGCCGTGTTCATGACGGCTACGCCCCCGGCGGCGGGCAGCGGCGCCTTCGCCGGCGTTGAGGCCGTGCTTGTGCCTTACGAGTATCTTAACGCTTACAAAGCCGCGTGGCCGCAGCACGCGTCCGTCATAAAGGGCTATACCTATCTGGACGGAGCGCTGTATTACGAAAACACTTTGGTGTATTACGAAGGCGGACTCGGGGAGTTAAGGGTGCCCGAATTCGTTAACGGCTTTGCCATAACCGAAATCGCCGACAGGGCGTTCGCGGGGCATACCGAGCTTGAAAAACTGACTCTGCCCGCAACAATTACTGTGATGGGCAGGGGCGTGTTCGCCGGCTGCGATAACCTAATAGTTTATCTGCTTGGCAGCGCGGATACCTTCGGCGCGGGCTGGTCCGACGGCGTCTATAAAGTATACAAGGATATAAGTGGGACCACGCTCGTCATAGGCGGCGTGCGTTACTACTTGCAGAACAACGAAGCAACCGTAATAGGCTACGACGAGAGCCTCATCGAGGTAACCGTAGAAGCCATCGTAGAGACATTCGCCGTAACGGCGGTGGGCGACGGCGCCTTTACGGGCAACAGGCTGTTCCGCTTGACTTTGCCCTCCACGGTTACAAATATAGCCCCCATGGCGTTCGGGCAGGCGCCCGGCCTCTCGCTGATAATTTTGAGCAATACCATTCCCGACAACTCCAACGGCTGGGACGAGGGCATAGGCGAAATCTATGTCGGACAATCGGGCTTCATTAACGAAGGCGACTATACAATTTACGCCGTCGAAAACGGCGCCATACTGTTTGCCTTCAACGGCGGCAGCGCCGCGGTGGAGATTCCCGAAACCATAGCAGGCAGGCAGGTTGTGGGCATCGCGGGTTACGCTTTCATTAACCGCGCGGTAAAGAAGATAGTCCTTAACGAGGGCATCGACCCCGCCCTTATAAGCGCCAACGCCTTCAAGGGCACGGCCGAGGACTGCGTCGTATATGCCCGCGGCGACATAGATGTGTCGGCCTACGGGTGGGCGGCTTCGGCCTTCGAGGTTCACGGAAATTACACCCCCGCCGCGACAGGCGATTATATCGTAATACCCGACGCCGGCGGCTTGATGATAATAGGCTATGCCAACGCCTCTGTTTCTGACATCGAGATACCCTCTGTGCTTAATGTGGGCGGAAATATGAGGTATGTAACGGGTATAGCCAGTTACGCTTTCGACGGCGTTACCTCCGACCTCGTAAGCGTGAGAATACCCGAAAGCGTAGTTTATATCGGCGCCAAGGCCTTCAGCAGAGCGCGCACCTACTCCGCGGCTAACGCCTTTGTGGAGGCGGCCTCGGCTCCCGCGGGATACGCAAACGGCTGGGACGACGGCTTCTCGGATACATTCTACGACAGCTCGAATTCGGTGACGGTTAACGGCGTCGTGTACTTAAGAAACAACGGTTCGGGCGCCGCGGCCGTGGGTTATGTGGGCGAAACCTCGATAGTGACAATCGCAAGAAGCGTATCGATAGGCGGGATAAGCCTTACCGTCAACAAGGTCGCCTCCTACGCCTTCGCGAATAAGAATCTTGCCAAGATATTCATACCCGACAGCGTAATAACCATGCGCGACCGCATTGCCTACGCGAATAGCGGCAATGTTATTATGAGCCTGCAGCACAACATGGTTGCCGCCAACTGGCCGCTCGGCTGGAACGATTTCGGCAATCAGCCCGTGGTGCTTTCTTCGTCGATAATGACCGACCAGCAAGGGCTTGTAATGCTTCTCGAAAACGGGGAACTTAGCATCGTTAGGTACGGCGGCGCCTCGGATATAGTTACCATACCCGCCCAGGGCTCGGTAATGGGCGCCTCGTATAATGTAACCGCGATAGAGCCTTACGCCTTCTATAACCAAAGCGGGCTTTACAGGATATATGTGCCTTCATCGGTTATCCGCATAGGCGAGTACGCTTTCGCGGGCTGCGACCAGGCCGTGCTGTACATGGGGCACGCCGGCAGGAATCCCGATTGGGATTATGCGGGCGCAACCGTAGCTTTTGACGCCGATATCAAGTTCACCTATTACGGCTACGACGATTATGTTACGGTTAACGGCTTCCTCTACAAGCTGGATACCGCTAACAACAAAGCACATATAGTGGACTATGTGGGCGCCGACAGCGAGGTCGATATTCCCGCTGGCTTCAATTCCGATGGCAAGGCATACGGCGTTGTGTCCATCGGCGTTTACGCCTTCGCCTTCCGCACAGACATAAGAAAAATCTATATTCCCAAAGAAATAACAGATGTGCATGCCGACGCCTTTATGGGCTCGTATAACGCCGTGATTAATCTCGAGCATACGGTTATGCCTTCGTGGCCCGAGGGCTGGTCGCGCGACGCTTTAAGCGTGAATGTAAACGCAAACGAAATATACGGCACTTCTATACAGTACCTGCTTTCGCCTTCCACCATGGAAGCGACGGTTATCGGGCATATCCAAAGCAATGTAACCTCGCTTGAAATTCCCGATACGATAACCGTGACGGTTACGGAGAACGAGGTTTCCACAGAATATGTGTACACGGTTACCAGGATAGCCGAATACGCCTTCTACAGAAACACCTCTTTGACCACAGTACAGCTGCCCGCCAACCTCACCGAGATAGGCGCTTACGCCTTCTATGGCTGCGCCCTGCTCGCCGTTCTTAACAACTTCGGCTCATCCATAGTTAATATCGGGGAGAACGCGCTTACGGGCACGCTGTGGTACTCGAGGCTTACGGGCGACTTTGTGCAAGTCGGCAACAGCATAAGGCTGTACAGGGGCTACGAAACCGCCGTCGTCTTCGACAGCCAGAGGTTTACGGGCATCATGGGCGGCGCTTTCGCCTCCGCCGATGCCGTCGATTATGTAATCTTCCGTGACGGCATGCTGCCTGAAGTTAACGAGAACGCCTTTGACGGCATCAGTAAGGTGCTTGTGCCCGCGGCTTACCTCAATATGTATCAAACCGCGTGGGGGCACTTCGCCGACATAGACGCCTTCACCGAAGTTAACGGCATGATATTCTACCGCGGCGCCCTCCTTGCCATTGTAAACGGTACCGATACCGCCCTGACAGTACCCGCTGAGGCGGGCGGATACGCCGTCGATACGATAGCGGCTTATGTCAGCAAGACCACCCGCCCGACATTTACCTCGCTTACCGTTCCCGAGACAGTAAAGGCCATAGGGCCCAACTCCTTCCCGTATACGGTGATATTCTATGAGGCCGCATCCAGGCCGGCGGGCTACAGCCCCGATATGGGCGCCTTGCAGGAATACTTCGGCTTAGGCTCCTTCTTTACCGCCGAGGGCGGGTTGTTCGCCGCGGTAAACGGCAATAGGGCGGCGCTTATCCGCTACGAGGGTATGGCAAGCGAGTATACCATCCCGCAATCGGTAACCCATAACGGCGTAACCTATACCGTAACCGCCGTAAGCGCCTACGCCTTTGCTTATAACAATAATATAAGAAGCGTTTACCTGCCCGCGGGCATTGCCAATGTGAACAGGTACGCCTTCCGTGCCGAGGGCGGCGAGCCCGCGTTTATAATCTATACCGCGCTGCCCGAGGGCTCCTACGAGTGGTACGCCGGTTGGGAGAGGCCGGTTTACTTCGGCGTAAGCACCGTGCATACGCAAGGCGCGCTAAGGTACATCATAGCGGGCGGCGAGATTACGATAACCCAGTACCTCGGCGAGGCGCAAAGCCTGAACATCCCGCAAACGATAACCGTGGGCTCTGCCACCTACCCCGTAACCGTAATAGGCAAGTACGCCTTCTACGGGCTAACGAGGCTGGAATCCGTAACCATTCCCTCGGGCGTCCGTTACATCGGCAAGCACGCCTTCACGGGCACCGCTTGGGCGGCTTCCCAAATCTTTGTGGTTGACAACGGCAGGCTGTTGCTTTATAATGGGGACGAAACAGAGGTTACCCTAGACGAGAGCCTTGGCATAAGGAGTATCGTCGGCGGCGCCTTCTTAAGCAGCGGCGCGGCGAGGGTAAACATTACCGGCACGACCCCGATGATAGAGCTTTACGACGGCGCGTTCGACGGCATAGAGCTTATCTCGGTGCCCGAGGTTGCCCTCGATGTCTACAGGGATTACATCTGGACAGCCTACGGCTCGATAATCGCCTGATTGCGCGCAGCGTTGGCTGCTGTAATAACGGTTGGCTATGCGGTTTTCCGCGTCGCTAATAAAATCTCATAAAATATAGTGTAAGCTATAAAAATCTCTAAGGGAGTTATCTATGAAACGCTACAAGAAGCACTTGATCGTTATTCTTGCCTTGGTACTTTGCCTTTCGATGTTGCTTGCGGCCTGTATAAAGGAAACGCCGCCTCCGACAAAGAAGGAAGGGCCCGATATTCTGCCCGACCTTAAGGACCTTAGCCTGGCAATAGCCGATTACGCGCCCGCGGCAAAAACTTACCCCGCCGCGCTTAAGCAGGAAAAGGCCAATAAGCTTAAAGCCAAGCAGGACGAGGAGAAGGAAAAGCAC
>DGDU01000046.1:953-1318 GCA_002385605.1 Christensenella sp. UBA3944 | reverse complement strand
AGAGGATACCGCCACCTTCACCAAAATATTCCTTTTCGCCGATGTAAACGAGCTTATCGAC
Source organism: Christensenella sp. UBA3944 (assembly GCA_002385605.1). Taxonomy (GTDB): domain Bacteria; phylum Bacillota; class Clostridia; order Christensenellales; family DTU072; genus Firm-09. The sequence continues at coordinate 1,257 of DGDU01000046.1, read as the reverse complement.
AGAATGGGCATAGCGGCGCTCTCCGAAGAGAAAATGTCGGCTCTGGTAGACTACATCACCCGTACCGACCCCGCAAGCGACGCTTACATAATGACGCCCGGCACCGGCAGCGCCATTCGCGACTACGAGGAGCTGGAGGAGCTTTATGACCTCTACGACGATGACGACTCGGACGATAATTACAAGGCTCTTCAGAAGAAGCGCCGCAAGGTAATGCACGAGGTTGTTAATATCTTCGGCGACGACGCCGCCGCCGCGGCAAGAACCGCCGTCGAGGTTCTGGCTTACTCCCAGAAAGTGGTTG
>DGDU01000046.1:0-765 GCA_002385605.1 Christensenella sp. UBA3944 | reverse complement strand
GAGCTTTTCGATTACGATACGCTTGTATATTTCCGCGCCTTTAACGAAACCTGCGGCGCTACCTCTACGGGAAAGTATCTGCTTAGCAGCGTAAACGCCGACTACCTCATCCCCGCCGACAACAAGAAAGAGATAGTAAAGCTTTACGGCTACTACTACCAGTACGAGAAGAAGGACTTCGAGGTATTCGACGACGCCAAATACGACAGGTATCTGGAACTCAGCCTTAAGGATTATTACGACACCGAAGCCGAGGCCCTCGAGTACAGGGATTACGACAGAGACCGCTATGTAAAGGCTTACAGGTACTCTGCCGAGTTCTATAAGAAGTTCTACGAGGCGCACTTCAAGTTCCAGTTCAAGCAGGAAAATCACGACCTTAAGGTTTACGACATCGAGAAAAAGAAGGGCGAATGGAACAACAAGTCCTACGCCCTCGAAATGCAGACGGGCTGCGATATCGGCATGGCCGCCACTCTTAAGCTTAGCGATGTTAACTGGATTTATACCGGCAAAAACGCCAATGTGATAAACTATAACGCTGCCGCCAAAGAGTACTACAGCCTGTCGCAAGATACAAGGGACAACGAGCTTAACGAGGCAAATATCGCCCTTGTGCACTTGAGGATCGAGCAGCTTAAGAGCCAGCTTTTCACCTTGAGAAAGAGCGATATGGTAAACGGCACCGATTTCTCCAACGCCCTTATCTATCAGATTTATTCGTTCAGCGGCGACTATGTGCGCACGATGATCGCCAACCGCAAA
>DGDU01000050.1 GCA_002385605.1 Christensenella sp. UBA3944 | reverse complement strand
AGATGTGTATAAGAGACAGATTTAGTTGAGCTTCCACAAACTCAGTAAAATCTAGACTTACACCCTCGACATTAATACTACCGTCTCAACATGCTGCGTATGGGGGAACATGTCATAGGGGGTGATCGAATCAATATGATATGCCGATAGAAGCGTAGCGAGGTCGCGGGAGAGGGTGGCGGGGTTGCATGAGATGTAGATAAGGTTCCGGACGGGATGGCGGGTGAGGGCGTCGAGGACGGCGGGGCCGCAGCCTTTTCGGGGCGGGTCGAGAATTACAGTTGGGTTGTCGAAGGTGGGGATAAGGTCTGGCAGGACTTTGGCTGCGTCGCCGCAGATGTTCGTGGCTTTTGAGGCAAGGCTGTTTGCCGCATAAAGCTTATCGGCGTCCTCAATTGCCTCGGGGACGATTTCAATATTATAGATTCGGGCTCCTTTTTTTGCGAGTATGGCGCCCAAAACGCCAACACCGCTGTACGCGTCTATAACGGTTGTGCCTTCTTGCGGCGATACAGCGTCTGCCACGGCATTGTAGATTAGCTCCCGCACGCCGTCGTTTACCTGGAAGAAGGACATGGGATTAATTTCGACTTCTACACCTTGAATGTTTACGGTTTGCTTAGGCGCGTAGATGGGTATAAGCTTGTTACCTAGTATGACATTTGTTTTGGCGGTGTTTACCGAAAGGTAAAGGGAGACATTGTTAAATTCGGCCTTGAGGGCGGAAACAAGAAGGTCGGCGGCTTTAAGCCTGTCGCCGTTTGTAACAAGGGTGACGGTTAGCGCGCCCCCGATGAATCTTGCCACAAGGTGGCGAAGAAGCCCTTTATGCGAGGCCTCGTCGTATACGGGGATTTTATTCGCGTTGGCGAATTCGGACACAATTTTTATAAGCTTATCCGCCCAATCGCCGTGAAGAAGGCAGCGGTTGATGGGCACTACGGAGTGGGTGCCCTGTCTGTAAAAGCCGAGTACTGCTTTGCCGTTTTGCTCGCCGAAGGGAAGCTGAATCTTGTTGCGGTAGCAAAAAACCTCTGGCGATGGCACAACGGGCCTGACTTCGCCAGTGTAACCGCAGTTTTTGCGAAGGATATTTATAAGGCTGTTTCTCTTAGCCTCCAGCTGGGCCTCATACTTAAGGTGCATAAGACTGCAGCCCCCGCACCTGTAATACACGGGGCATTCGGGGGTAACCCTGTCTTGAGATACTTCCAGCTTATGCGTCATCGTGGCGTAAGCGAGGGTTTTCTTGGCGTAATTTATCTTTGCCCTCACGGTTTCGCCTGGCAGGGCAAACGGGATAAATACGGTATAGCCCTCGTTGTGGCCTATACCCTCGCCGTTTGAGCCGATGTCGGTTATTTTTAGCTCTATCGTGTCGCCTGTTTTCATACAAAACGATTATACCCCAAAGGGGCGAACGAATCAAGGAAAACCCGAATGCCGATAAAGATTGCGCAAATATCTAAAATGGTATAAAATATATTTAATAAGCAAAAGACAAGGAAGGTAAACGGTGAACGACTTTTGGAATGTTATAGCCGAATTCCTTAAAAACTTCGGCACCAGCGTGCTGGAGTCGGTAGCCCTGCTGCTTTTCGGCATTATTGTCATAAAGCTGGTTGCTAGGCTATTGAGAGCAATCCTGAAAAGGACTAAGGTCGAGGGCGCGGCGGGCTCGTTTGTAATCTCTATTGTCCAGGCGGCGCTTGCGCTTATATTGTTCTTCCTGATAATGGACATTTTCGACATCGACACATCGTCCATTATCACCATTCTCGCGGCGTCGGGGCTCGCGGTCGGGCTTGCGCTTCAGGACGGGCTTTCAAACCTCGCTAGCGGCGTGACTATACTCCTTACCCGCCCCTTTAAGGAAAAAGACCATGTAAAAATAAACGATGTCGAGGGCATAATAAGAAGAATCCGCCTCACCACCACCGAAATACTTACCTTCGACAATGTAAGCATACTTATACCAAACAAAAAGGTGGCGTCCTCCGAAATTATAAACTACACCAACCGCCCCACACGCAGGGTGGATATCGTCATTTCCGCTCCCTTCGAGTCCGACCCCGACACAGTTAAGGCGGCGCTTTGGGAGCTTATAAAAGAAGAGCCCTCTGTTCTCAAAACCCCCGCGCCCAGCATAATCCTAAGCGAAGTCGCGGCATCGGCAATTAATTACAAGGTCAGGATGTGGGTAAACACCGCCCATTATTGGAAGGTTCGAAACGGCTTTACCGAAAAGGTTGTACGCCGCTTCCGCGAAAAGGGCATACCCCTGCCCTATCAGAAGCTGAGCGTAATTTTCGCGGAGAAGGAGGGCAAAGATGATTAGTTTGTTCTTGTCCGCCGTACCCGAGCAAATTAAGGATTACTGGTATCTGTACGATCTCGCCCTCGCGGCGATAATCGCGGTATGCATAGTTATACTGATGCTTCTTCGCAAAAGATCCGACCAGGTCGAAGCCGAAAAAAGCATAAAAACGGCAAAGAAAATCCTGAGCTCCTCCATAAACAAGGCCCCGCAAAGCAGAAGGTTTTCTCTGCTGAAAGCCAAAAATGTGCTAAATACCGCCGAGTATCATTACTCCCGCTGCGTAAGCGAGGAAGAAAAATATGAGCTTATCGGCAGGGTAAGCAACATAAAACTCGCGACAGAAGAAGTCGAGGATCTCATAAAGCGCAACATAAACAGCCCCAAAGAGGACTACGATAAAGCGATAGATTCTATACTCAAATTACTCTCGTAAAGTAAAAAAGCGCCGAAAGGCGCTTTTCTTATTATTTGCGATTATTGCTAAAATGTCTTAAGCACATCGTTTACGATTTTCATGTCTACCTTGCCCGCGTATTGGGTTTTGAAGTGCCTCATTACCGAGGGAACGGATTTGTCCTCTAAGGAAGCGATGATTTCTTTTATTTCTTCGGCGGAGAGGAGTTTGGGAAGGTATTTTCTTACCGTTTCGATTTGCTTGTCCAAAGAGGCGACCGTTTCGGCCCTTCCAGCTTTCTCGAAAGCGGCTTTTTCTTCGAGCAGCTCTTTTTCTGTTTTCTGAAGGGCAGACAGCACATCGGCGTCATCTAACTCCTTGCCCTTTTCCCTTTTGTCTATGGTGATAAGCATAAGCTTGTTGATAATCACATTGAGCGCTTTAACGGCGTCGGCGTCCCTTTGTTTCATAGCCTCTATCTTTTCTTTTTTGAACCCATCGAGCAGCATTTTCGTCACTCCTTAATCAATAATATATTAATTTTACCACAAAACGGCGCATTTTACAATTAGTCGATATCGAAAGGCGGGGTGTATTCGGGTTTCGCGGAGGAAAGCTCCTGGATAAAGACATCCGAAAACCCGAGTTTTTCGGCCTTTGCGACAACAGCCTTGTATTCTATGGGCTTTAGCCTTACGGGTAGCCTCCCGCAGCCCTCAATCGGGGTGAACTGCGACATAAGGCTTAAGGTTACCCCGCTCCCGAAATGCTTTAGTATGGCTTCCAGAACGCCGATGCTGTTTGGTACCTCGCCCGGTATCACCATATGGCGGATTATTACCCCCTCGAGCATAATGCCCTGGCTGTCATAGCGGTTTCTCTTTTGGGAGAGCATCGCGCCTATGGCTTCCAAAGCCAATTCGGGATAGCGCGGCCTGCCGCTCAGTTCCGCCGCCAGCTTGCTATCCGAATACTTGAAGTCGGGAAGGTAGATATCGACATAATCTTCGAGAGCTTCAATTTCACTTTTCAGTTCGTAACCCGAGGTGTTGTATACGATGGGGATGCGGGGCCGGTAGATATCCAGCGCCTTTTTTATTCCGTCCGAAAAGTGGGTGGGGGTCACAAGATTTATATTATGGGCGCCCTCGCCCTCCAGCCTTTTGATTATCTCGGCAAGCTCTTTTGGGGTGCATTCTTTGCCCGAAGGCCTTCGGCTAATGAGGTAGTTTTGGCAGTAGATACACTTCATAGTGCAGCCGCCGAAAAATACCGTGCCGCTGCCTCTCGTGCCGCTTATGGGAGGCTCTTCATAATAATGAAGGGCGGCGCGGTTTATAACCATCTTCCCGCCCGCAAGGCACAACCCAACGCCCCTTGCCCTGTCAACTTCGCAAAGGTTGGGGCAGAGCTTACAACTCAAACGGAATCCCTCCCGTTACGATATAGGTTACTAGCAAAAGAAGCGCAAGCACTATTACCTGCGAAAAAATGTAGATGGCAAGCGTATACTTACCGGGGACGGTAAAGAAATAATGCCATTTGCCGTCCAGCTTAGGAAGAAGGGATTTCTTTTTGGAGTAAAATACATTCCCTATTACGCTGCCAAGCATAAAGAACCAAAAGAAAGGAAGAAGCGGGAAGTAATCGGCAGACCACCAACTGTCCTCAAACACAAAGAGCCCCGCTATCGGGCTGTCGTAACTGTTGGAAGCGTAATCCCTTACGACCTGCGAAAGGGTAACATTGTATATCCTGTCCAGAACAAAAGCCGCAATCGTTATACACAGGCAGACTACGGGCAGCACCCACTTTTTGTTTTTCCTGTTGCAAAGCTTTACCATAAACTCGATAAGCGAAAAAATAAGCATACAGGAAGCTAGGCAATGCAAAACGCCGAACAATATAAACGAGCCGGGCACATAAAATTCAAGCACATAGGTGACGCCCGAAATAAGCGCCGCCGCCAAAGCGACTTTTAAGCCCCTTGAAAAGTTATTTCTGCTGAAAACGGTGCATATACCCGCCACAAAAAAGAAGACGAATACAAAAAACGGCCACCAGAAATTGCGGAGATCGCTTCTGAAGTAAGTTTGGGCGAACTTCGCCGCGCCGGCAAGCCCCGCGTAGCCCGAGGACATCCAGTAGTCGCCGAAGATATAGCCTAGATCAAATAAGGTGTGGTCCCAGACCACCATTATGATGGCGAAGCCGCGCAGGAAGTCAATCTCCCACGCCCTTTGCTTTTTTATCTTGGGCTGCGCGTCCTTACGCCTCATAAATTTTTATACTCCACTCGGTCGGGCACGACTTTGCCGTTAACTACCCTGAAAACCTCGAACCTGTCGCTGTACTCGTGAACAAGGACATCCTCTTCGACGGCGCTGAAATAAATCCTGGGCTTTTCGGAAACCGAGCCTTCGTAGCTGCCCACTGAAGCGGGAAGCCTTTTATACTCGCTTATCTCGTAGTCGACCTCAGCCGCGGCGCGGCGCCTTTCAAATGCCTTCCGCACTGGCGGGGCTTCTTCGTATTCTTCGTCGTCGAAGAAGCGGTCGGCCTTTCTGCGGCGCGCCTTGCGTGGTTCCTCTAACTCGTCCTCTTCGTCACGCTTTTTCCAGATAGGCTTTTTGAAGCCCTCGGCTATGCTCTGGGCGGGCTTTTCAAACAAATGCCTTATGGTAATAAGGATGGCGCAAAGCACGGTGCCGGCAAAGCCCGCGAGATAAATTTTGCTGTCGATGGAGCCCGAGAATGGGTCAAACTTGAAAACAAGGTAAAGCACTCCGCCGAAAACCGCATAGAAGAAAGGAGCCCACAAGCCGAAAAATACCATTACGCTAGCGAGCCCTTTTATCAGGGCGGAGAAAATAAATACCAGGGCTCTTAACACAGAGCCAAGTATCAAACCGCCTAGACATCCTCTGGCTTTACCCGACTTGCCCATTATTTTATTATATCTACCCCCATATAAGGCCTGAGCGCTTCGGGCACCGTTACCGAGCCGTCGGCGTTCTGGTAATTCTCGAGTATGGCGGCAACCGTCCTGCCAACCGCGAGGCCGCTGCCGTTTAGCGTGTGAGCCAGCTTAACCCTTCCGTCCTCGTCGCGGAACTTTATGCCCGCCCTTCTTGCCTGGAAGTCGACGAAGTTGGAGCAGCTGGAGATTTCGACATACCTTCCGTAAGAAGGCATATATACTTCGATATCGTAAGTCTTCGCGCTGGAGAAGCCTATATCGCCGCTGCAAAGGCATACAACCCTGTAGGGAAGTTTGAGAAGCTGAAGTATTCTCTCGGCGTCCCTTGTTAAGGTTTCTAGCTCTTCCCAGCTCTTGTCGGGGTGTGCGAACTTGACAAGCTCGACCTTATTAAACTGATGCTGGCGGATAAGCCCTCTGGTATCCCTTCCGGCGCTGCCAGCCTCGGCCCTGAAGCATGCCGAATAAGCGCAATACTTTATGGTGAGGTCGGAGGCCTTAAGGATTTCGCCCCTGTGAAGGTTGGTTACGGGCACCTCCGCGGTCGGAATAAGGAAGTAATTTGTATTCTTTACGGCAAACATATCTTCTTCAAACTTGGGAAGCTGGCCCGTGCCGTACATGCTGTCGCGGTTTACCATAAACGGTGTGAATACTTCTGTATACCCGTTCGCGGTGTGTGTGTCGAGCATAAAGTTAATGACGCTGCGCTCGAGCCTGGCGCCAAGCCCGCGGTATACGGTAAAGCGGGCGCCCGTTATCTTCGCCGCGTCGGCAGCCGAAAGGATGCCCAGATTGTCGCCGATATCCCAATGGGGCAGAGGCTCGAAATCGAACGCGCGAGGCTCCGAAAACCTTCTTACCTCCACATTTTCGCTGCTGTCTGTTCCGTAAGGCACGCTGTCGTCTATAAGGTTGGGGATGGTGTACATAAGCTCGTTAAGCCTTGCCTCTACCTCTGCGAGCCTTTCGTCCAGAGCCTTTATTTTCTCGCCCTCTTCCTTCATTTCGGCTATAAGGGCGTCGGCGTTTTCTTTGTTGCGCTTCATTACTGCTATCTGCGCGCTTACGGCGTTTTTGCGCGCCTTAAGGGCCTCGCTTTCTTTTATTGTAGAGCGCCTTTCGGCGGCAAGCGAAATAACCTCGGTTAAATCTACCTTGCTGTTTCTTAATTTAAGCTTTTTCTCTACGGTTTCTATATTGTCGCAGACGAATTTGAGGTCTAACATACTTCCTCCAAACAATTATTGACAAATTTCTCTCTGATAATTATATAGTATACTATGCCCATTATTAAAAGACAATAAGAATGTTGCCCCTCTCGCAAAGATTTACCTCAAATATTATTGTAAATGACAATTTTGATGGTATAATTATACTGCGGTAATATGGTAAGGAAAAAACCGTTTTGATTATACTTCGGAGAAAAATGGACGAAAAACTCGCGAAAGTTCTAAAAGGGTTCAGGATAGAAGGAAGCCCCGTTTCCTGCGACAGGTACGGCAGAGGGCATATAAACGACACTTATCTTGCCCGGACGGACAGCGGCGCCGGATATATACTTCAGCGCATAAACCACAGGATATTCAAGGATGTCCCCGCGCTTATGCGAAACATCGCCGGCGTTACCGCCTACATAAACGCCAAGCTTACAGACAGCGGCAAAGAGGCGCTAAAGCTTATACCCACGGCAGACGGGCAAAACTATTTACATACAGACGACGGCGAATATTACAGGCTTTATAATTTTATAAACGCGGTAAGCATAGATATCCCCTCCTCGCCGCGGCTCATGTATCTTTGCGGCAAGGGCTACGGCAACTTCCAAAAGCTGCTGGACGGGTACCCCGCGGACAGCCTTTCGGAGTCCATACCGCGCTTTCACGACACAAATGACAGGTTCAAAAAGTTCGTTGCCGCCCTGAAGGCAGACCCCATGGGCAGGGTAAAAGAGGTAAGCGCGGAGATAGATTTCTTCCTCTCCCGCAAGGGCTATTGCAAAAAGATTACCTCGCTTATCGCAAGCGGCGATATGCCCTTAAGGGTAACCCACAACGACACAAAGCTTAACAATGTGCTAATAGACCTTGGCCGCGACGAGTTCGCAGCCGTAATAGACTTAGACACCGTTATGCCTGGCTCGATTGTGTACGACTTCGGCGACGGCATACGCTCGGGAGCAAATACGGGCGCCGAGGACGAGCGCGACCTGTCGCTCGTTAACTTCAATATGGAGATGTACAAGGCCTATACCCGGGGCTTTATGGAGGAGGTAGCCCCCGTGCTGGCCCCATCCGAAATCGAGAATATGGCTTTCGGGGCGCTTCTTATGACCTTCGAGTGCGGCATGCGCTTCCTTACCGACCACATAGAGGGCGACAAGTATTTTAGAATACACCGCGAAGGGCATAATTTGGACAGGGCTCGCACTCAAATTAAAATGGTAACCGAAATGGAAAATAAAATAAACGACATGAACGAGATTGTGAGGTATTATGCCGTTGAGAATCAGAATAGCCGGATACACCAAGACTAAGGACCTGTTCGAGAATGTCGCCGGCGGCGATTGCGAGCAGCACACCGCGGTATCGTATTACCACGACGGGGAAAACCTTGTTTTCGTGTTTGATTGCGTAGAGGCCAGCCCCGTAGTTTTCGGCGACAAGGACAACGACAAGCTTTACAAAGGCGATGTCGTCGAAGTTATGATAACCCTCGGGCGCCCCGAGCGCTATCTCGAGGTAAGCGTAAACCCCGCAAGATTAAAATACGCCGCCATAGTCGATAATCCTGACAGGGACGGAAGCGGCATTACCGTAACCCCTATTGAGGAAAACCCCGTCGAAACCGAGGTTTTGCCCACCGAGGCGGGTTACGCGGCAAGGATAACCATTCCCATTGCCTGGCTCAAAGAGATAGGCTGGAGCGCCGATTGCTCGCTTATCAATTTCTACAGGCAGGACTTTAACGACGCGGGCGACCTGAGGCTTTACGCCTTATCCCCCACAAGAAGCGCCAGTTTCCACAAACCCGACGCGTTTGTCCCGATGGAAATATTAATGTGAGGTTATATATATGAAAATTCTTGTTACGGGTGGCGCCGGATATATCGCCACTCACACCGAGGTATCTCTTATAGAAGCCGGCTACGATGTGGTGTCGGTGGATAACTTCTCCAACAGCAGCTACGAAGCCGTAAAGAATGTCGAAGAGATTACGGGCAAAAAGATCGCTTTTTACGAGGGCGATGTCTGTGACAAGGCCCTCATGAGAAAGATCTTTTCGGAGCACGATATCTACGCCGTAATACACTTCGCAGGCTTAAAAGCCGTGGGCGAAAGCGTGGAAATCCCACTTACCTACTACAAAAACAACCTGTTCTCGGCCATAACCCTGCTTGAGGTTATGAAGGAGTTTAATGTAAAGAAGTTCATATTCAGCTCTTCGGCGACGGTATACGGCGTGCCCAAAAAGGTGCCTCTCACCGAGGATATGCCCGTTGCCGCGGTAAACCCCTACGGCTCGACCAAGCTGATGATAGAAAATATCCTTAAGGACCTCTACGCCTCCGACAACAACTGGAACATCGTCCTTTTAAGGTACCTCAACCCCGTGGGGGCGCATAAGAGCGGGCTTATCGGCGAAGATCCCAAGGGCATACCCAACAACCTTATGCCCTATATCGCCCAGGTCGCTGCGGGCAAGTTAGAGAGCCTCGTTGTGCACGGCAACGATTACCCCACCCCCGACGGCACCGGCGTGCGCGATTACATCCACATAACCGACCTTGCCGAAGGGCATCTGGCCGCCTTAGAGCATATAGATGAGTTCGGCGTCGAGGCAATTAACCTCGGCACCGGCACAGGCTACAGCGTTCTCGAAATGTTAAAAGCCTTCGAGAAAGCCTCGGGCAAGACGATAAAATACCGCATAGGCCCACGCAGGGCGGGCGATGTCGCCGTCTGCTACGCCAGCCCCGACAAAGCCAAAGAGCTGCTCGGCTGGTCGGCTAAGCGCGGGCTGGACGAGATGTGCCAAGACCTATGGAACTTCCAGAAAAACAAAATGTAACCAAAAACTGAGATATAAAAATAAAAAGGGCTCTCCCGCGAGAGCCCTTTTTCATATATTAGGCTTTTATCTATGCCTTTTTATAGTACAGCTTGAATACCGTCGAGCCGTCGCCGTAGATTAAACCTTCGGTGTAGTTGTCGGGATGGTCGCCGAAGTACACATAGCCTAAGAAGGTCTTGGGATAGATGTATCTGTAATCGTCGGTTGTGCCCACAAGCGATTCGGTTTCGCTTTCCGAAAGCTCGAAGCCGCCGTCGTCGGTCTCGAAGTAGTACTCTATCCTGTAGGGGGTATCCGTGCGGGCTTCCCACTTCGCGTTGAGGGTTATGCCGCCCAAAGGCATTGTGTCTGGCACGAAAGCGGTGTTTTCGTCGTCGGTATACCAATATATGAAGTCGTAGCCCGGGCGTGCGGGAGTCGGGAGCTCAAGCTCCGAAATATCCTCGCCGAACGCCGCCTCTAAGAGAACGACAGGGGTGCCAAGCATGGAGTTGAAGGTGATGTAATAAGTGTTTGCCTGCCAGCGGGCGTAAAGCACAAGGTTATTGGCGGGCATGAGGGTGCCGGATTCTATCTCGTTAACAAATCCGCTCTCCCTGTACCAGCCCATAAAGGTAAAGCCTTGCTTTTCGGGCACGGGCAGTTCGATGGGGTCATTATAGGGCGCCTGCATATCGGCTATGGGGTCTACGCCCTCGCCTGTCATAAACTTGACGGTGTAATTGTTTTTCCTCCATTTTGCGTAAACGGTAAGGTGCCGGGCGGGCATGGTGCTAAGCAAAACGGCCTCTTCGTACTCGGCGTCGTAATACCAGCCGTCGAAGGAGTAGCCTATCCTGGATGGTTCGGGTATTACAAAATAGCCGCCGTAGGTGATTGTCGTCTTGGACGAAGGCAGATTGTTATAGTTTGGGTAGGCGGTAACGGTGTAGCGGTTAATTTCCCAAAGGGCGTATAAGGAGGTATCGCTTTTCGCGACATCGCCGGTGTTTGCCCTTATCCTGCCGCTCTCGTCATAAAACCAGCCCCTGAATGTGTAGCCTGTGCGTTCGAGGTAAGTAAGATTGAGAGCGCCGTTAACGGCGATAAGCTCGGTGGTTTCTTCGCCTTCGTTTATGTATTCGACTTTCACGAATTCGTTTTCTGTGTCGGGGAAAAGGCTTCCGCGGGTATACTTCGCGAGAAATACCGTAAGAGCCACCGCGAGCAGGCAAACGACTATGGTTGAAACCGTTATAATAAAGCGTTTTTCGGCCGGGTTATGCATTTTCGCCTCCGAATAGGACTTTTATTTCTTGGCGGAGCGCTTTGCTATCGCTCTCAATATTAACACCGCCGACAGCGTAACCGCCGCCGCGGCAATAAAGGACATTATCATAAGTAAAGGCTTGTCGTAGTAGGAGCGGCCTTTGGGGGTCAGGTCCCTGTCGGAAAGAAGGGCAATCTCGCCGATGCTTTCCATCTCGAAGGTGATATAGCCGCCCTCCACCGCCGCCGTCTTGTAGACATACGCCCCGTTTTCGTAGCACAAAAGCTCGGCTATGCCGCCGCTCGCGTAGTTTTCGGGAAGCTTAAGGGTTACCGTCACCCTGCCGCTTACCGACACAACATGCCCGCCTTCGATTACTATGGGGCGGTACAGGTAGGCAACCTGCTTGTCCCTGCGAACGGGCATACGCGAGGCGGCCTCAACGGCGTCGGGGACATAGCCGCCGCCGAACATCGCGTCGGGGTTTATCCCCGAGGAGAGGCGGAAGGCCGCGTTTTCGCCGTCCGAAAGCCTCGTCCTTAATATTATAACAGTTATTTCAACAGGTGTAGCGGGAAAATAATTGGGATTTTCGTCCGTTGTTAAAATTATATTAAATATTCCCGCCTCGCCGCCGAAGGAATTCATTATAGGCACAAGCGATTCTCCGTCGATACGGTAAAATCTCACGGGCAAGCCGTTGCTTGAGGTTGCCTCAACCGAATAGTTCCTGCTCGTGTCGTAGGGGAAATAAAACTCCCTTGCCTCGACGCTGACGGACGGGGTCGCCTTGTTTATCATATAAATTCGGGAAACATTCTCGGGCAGGCTGTAATTTGGGTTGTCCGTGCCGGTCACCGTTACCGTATATGTGCCGGCGTTTATGTAGCCCGAACCCTCATAAAAGAGGGTTACCTCGTCGCCCACCACAAGATTTCGGGCTGTAGCCCTTATGTTGTGGGGCTGCCCGTTGTACACAAGATTGGTACTGCCTTCAAATTCTACGGTCAGCGTGCGGGGCAGAACGGTATATGTGATTTCCGCGCCTTCGAAATCGTATTTGTCGGCATCGGCTCCCATAAGGTCGTTTATCCTTAGCCTGTATTCGCCCGCGAAGTCCTCCACCACGATGTGATAAGAGTAGGCCTCGACGATAAAGGCTATTTCGCCGTCCTTCTCAAACTCCAAAGTCAGGGGAAAGTATTTTACATCGTCGCCGTAAACGATATTTTGCAGGCTGATGTAAATGTTGAAGGTCGAATGGTTGTACTCCCTCGGGCTTCCGCCTTCGCCGTATCCCGAAAAACTTATATGCGCCGTACGCTTTGTAATGGTGTATTCGCCGTCGACTACGGCAAGCATAAAGTTTGGATTTTGCGCGTAAACCGCCGAAATCGTATATTTCCCCGGCGCCAGCCCCTTTTCTTTGGTTAAAGCAATCCCGAGGTCGAAGCCGCCTTCGTAGCCGTAAGCCGTATAGGTTAAAGGCAGGAGCGGGTCGCCGTAAACGCTCTCTTTATCGTCTATCACTATGGTTATGAAGGGCTTTCCCACCGAATAATTGAGGGTAAGGCCGTTCGCGGGGAGGGAGTAGTTATCGTTGTCTGTTCCTACAACCCTCAAAGTATAATTGCCCGCGTATACCGCTATATGCCCTTCGAGAAGAAGGTTTACCTCGTCGCCTTCGAACACGCCCGTGGCGGTTGCCGAAACTTTATGCTCGCTGCCATCGTACATCAGCCCGACATAGCCCGAATACTCTATGCCTATAACCGCTTTGTTTATCACAAAAGCCACACGGCAGCCTTCTTCGGGCAGGGCGTAAT